>JAGQQQ010000115.1 GCA_020426125.1 Planctomycetaceae bacterium | reverse complement strand
CCAATCCACTCGCGCCCGATCGGCGTGTTCGCCCGGGGATGGAGATGGTGCCAGCGGAAGCCAGCCGTTGCGGGGCTGTCCGCTGCGGTCGTTGGTTCACTTATCGTTGGCACGATCGTGAGTTCATTTTTCGCAGCGGAGGCGGTGACAAATCTTGAGATCGCGACAGACCGGACAACAGAACTTGAGAGAGCTTCCATTCAACTGAAACGGGAAATCGAACGGGCCAATCGTCTGAATGCTCTAGAACAGCAGCAGAGATCGATCGCGGAAGAGAAATCTCAAGAGGCACTTCGGAGACAACAGGAGGCATTCGCTCAAAGCGAAATGGCCAACCGCGCAAGGGAAGACGCGATCTCTGCACAAGAACAGGAGGCTCACCAGCGCGCGGTTGCGGAACAGTACGCGGCAGAAGCAAAGCGGAGCCTTCAGGAGTCGGAACGCGAGCGGAAGCGTGCCGAAGCGGAGCGTCAACGAGCCGAAAAGCAGTTAGTCTACAGCAAGATTGCCAGAGCGGCCGGACATCTGGAAGCTGAGCGGAGAGAAGAGGCTTTGTCTATCCTCGAAACGATCCCATTCGATCAACGGACTTGGGAAGTGCGGCACCTCATCCAACGTGCGCAAAGATCGCAACTTGTGATCACTACGAACTGGGACCACTTTGAGAGGCCTGTTGGATACGCGTTCGGTCCTGAAGAGGACTACATTGTCGTCACAACCAATAACGCAATCACAGCGTGGAGTACACTAAACGGTGAAAAAATAGCGAATTCGGGCCGATTCCCCGTAACGATAAAATGCATGGCGATGCATCCAGATGGGGAACTGATCGCTGTTGGCACGGTGTCGCGGCCGATTTATGCAGAAGACGGTTCTGGATATATCCCTATTCGCGACCGCAAGGTGATCGGCATCGAAGCATCGCGAGTTGCGATTTGGAATATGAAGACACAGAAGGTTGTCAAAACCTTTGAAGTCGGAGAGTTGGGAGTGAACTGTCTGAAGTTTAGCCCAGACGGTCGAGAGATTGCCGCCGGAATTGGCGAGTATAATACGCCTGGGAGATTAAGAATCTGGAGTTTGTCGACTGGTGCCCCGATTCACAACTCCGAATGCCACAAAGAGTCAATACAGTTTCTCGACTATCACCCGGAAGGGCATACGATCGCGACCGGAAGCCAAGACGGCATCATCAAACTCTGGGACTGCGAGAATATTCACTTGCGACATGAACTGGCACAAGACGAGTCACGGACGTCCGGCAGGAATTTGACATCACTCTCATTCTCGCCCAATGGGCGATTCTTGGTGAGCCGGAATTCCGATGGGGAGACGTTTCGATGGACGCCGATGGCAGAACATGTCCCTAGTCCGATTTCCAAAGAGAAGGTGACGCGATCTGACGACGATTTGTTCCCACAGAATGCCCTGCTTTCCGTCGAAATTCTGGAAGATGGCTTTCGCTTGGTTCCTCGTTCACACCTTTTGGATCCTGCCGATGGTCGATTAGCCTGGCAGCTGGGAATCGGCTATCCAGGTGGCTGTTTAGATTTGAGCCCCGATGGACGCCATGCACTTTTTGAAAGCCAGAAACGCATTTCCTGCATCGATACGCGGACAAAACAGGCCGTCTGGTCAATTCACAAAGCCGAGCAGGACATCTCGACATTCGACAGAGTGACGGGATGGCCAGCCAACATCGTCGATACGGAACCAAAGCCCCCAAGACCTGCGCGGTCAAACGAGTCGATCTGCCGGTTCAGCCCCAACGGCCAGCGAGTTCTTCACGCCAGTTTGGACGGTTGGATCAATCTGAGAGATTCAGCGACTGGTGCGGTGGTTCAGAAGTGGCTTTCTCCTCTAGGCGGAATCACGGCTGCGTCATTCGATTCGAGATCTCATCAATTTGCCGTCGGCAACTTCTTCGGGGATGTCTTCCTTTACGACTTGACGACCAATCTGATCAGAAAGTTGGCAGTCTCGCATGATGCTCCGGTTGACGTGATTGCGTTCTGCCCAGATGGCCGGATGCTCGCGAGCCTGTCTGGAGGTCTTAGAAAGGTTGAAAAGGTCCGTGGCATCGGGTTCGAGTCAAACTTCTCTTTCGGAACTGGCAATGTCATTCTTAGCGAACTTAGCAGCGGTAAAGTTCATCACGTTCTCTCAGAACCAATTCGGGAATCCCACTCGCTCAACGAAGCCTGCTTCGAGTTTTCTCCTGATGCGATGACACTTCTCATTTCTGCTGGACCTCAACGTGCCCGATGGGACGTGAACACCGGCAGGCTTTTTCAGCCGGGGCTCGAAACAGGGCCCACGTTAGGGGGCAATGTCGCAACGCACAGCCAAGATGGGATGAACCTCGCAGTCTCAATTGCGAAACCTGGAGACGACGGTCAAATCTCCATATACGATGCAAAGTCTGGACGAAAGACCCGGCAACTTTCCGGTGCAAAACGACCTGCCGGCGTCGCATTTGCGCCGAAATGGTCGCGGATCGTTGTCTGGGATGACAGTCTTAGGGAAGGGCGAAGTCGTCTTCTCTTCTATGATCGCTCTACGGGACAGTTGATCCTGTCGCTCCCCGCTGATGACGACCCCAGTTCGTTTGATCTCAACTTCTTCCTGCTGGAAGAATCCGAGTCGCTAATCGCTGCAGGGGCTAGGACGTTGACGACCTGGGATGACCGGCTTGCGGTGGAACAGTATATCGTCGATCTCCCGCCGGACGTGGACGCTTCGCCCTTCCGACTCTCGCGGAAGTCGTTTCATTTTACGATCGATGAAAAAAAAGCGTTGATGCACACCTGCAATGCTGCAGTGATTGTCTCGGTTGACAGTGGTCGCGTCACCACAATTCTGGAGGATTTGGCCGGTTATCAAGGCAATGGATTCTACGAAATCAATGGGGAGACAGAGTATCGTGACCATTCAAGTGGAGGAACCTGGCAACTGAGTCCCGCGGGGAACACTATTGCCAGCTGATCATTTCGAGAAGGATTTCTGACAGTGTGGGACGCCGAAACCGGTAAGGAATTGTGGTCTAAGAAAAGCCGTCTTTCACATGTCCCCTTTGCATATAGCGGAAACGGGCGTCGAATCATGGCCTTAATTGACGGGGTGCCTTCAGTGTGGGAGGCGTTGACTGGGAACCTGATTACGGAATTACCCAGACGCCAAGGATTTGTTCGAAACATGGCACTCAATGAGACCGGTAGCGTTGCTGCAATCAGTGATGACGAGTTTACGGTCGAACTTATCGATATCGGCAGCGGACGAAAGATTCGAACATTGTTGACCGACATCGCTGCTGGTGACGGCGTGAATTATGTCGTATCTCCCGACTTGGACGAATTTGTGACGATGCAGAGGTTCTCGGACGACGCGAACCAGCGAGAAGCCGCAAAGTTCTTCAGGGTGACCGGGGCGTTTGAAGGATTTAGTTCGCGATATACTGGGGATTCGCGGATTCATGAGATGGTATTTTCGAAGGATTCCCGATCAATCTGTCTTAATCGGACACGGCCAGATTTCGGAGACGCTGATCCCACCTCAGGTTTCTGTCGTTGATTGCAAAAGTGGTCAAATTGTTCGAAAACGCCGAGACTCGCTCCCGGAACTGCAAACTGCCGCAGAGGTTTCAGCCACTGTTGGGAGAGATGGGAAAGTCCGAATCGTGAAAGGGAGATCGGACTACGATCCTTGGGCCGAGTTTCGGGAAATGCGAAAACTCTGGGAGGCCTACCACCGCTACTGGGATGCGGCAGACGCCGTTAAAGAGCAGGACTGGTTTGCAGCGATGAATCACTGGAGTTGGTTGAATCGCCGATTCCCCGATGAGGAATACTACCAGAAAAGACTCGCGGAGGCGGAACTGAAGTGGGCCGAGGATGAGGCCAATTGGCGACAAGAGCACGGTCTGCCGACTTCCGACCACCCTTTCTCAATCCGCCGACAAGTCGTTCCACCAAGCGTTCCGATTCCACACCGTGTCGATCCCTGACGAGACGACTCTGGCGAAATCCTCGCTTGTTCCTTCATTCACAGCCCGGGACATGCCAGAATGGAGCGGTTCACAGACGGATTCTCCGTCTGAGGGGCATTCCCACGTGCGAACAGATTGTCACCAAAGCAGTGTCCTTGAGTGAGGTCTGGACGCCCTCCCCGATTTCCTGACCTCGATTTTGCCATGTCCCGACGAATTCAGACTCATTCCACCACGATTCTCGCGGTCCGACATGGCGGAATGGTCGCCATGGGGGGAGATGGCCAGGTCACCTTCGGTGAGACAATTTTGAAACAAGACACCCAGAAAATTCGAAAAGTCCTCGATGGCCAGGTCCTCACGGGATTCGCCGGCTCCACGGCGGACGCTTTCGCACTCCTGGAGCGATTCGAAACGAAGGCGAAAGACTTCCCGGGAAATATCCCTCGTGCGGCGACGGAACTCGCCCGGGACTGGCGAACGGACCGCGCCCTCAGGCGACTCGAAGCCTTACTCCTGGTCGTCTCCTCGGAACACACGCTGTTGATTACAGGCCAGGGGGATGTCATCCGGCCCACCGATGGCATTATCGGCATCGGCTCCGGCGGATCCTATGCCATGGCCGCCGCGAAAGCCCTTACTAGAAACACTCAGATGCCGGCTCGAGACATTGTCGAAGCGTCCCTGAGAATTGCTGCGGAGATCGACATCTACACAAACGACAATCTGATCATCGAGGAGTTGCCGTGTCAGAACTGACACCCAAACAGGTCGTCGCTCGCCTCGACGAACATATCATCGGACAGAATGACGCAAAGCGGGCCGTAGCGATTGCGTTGCGAAACCGCTGGCGATGGAAATTGCTCGCCCCGGAAATGCGCCGCGAGGTGACGCCGAAAAACATCATCATGATTGGCCCAACCGGCGTCGGGAAGACGGAAATCACCCGGCGGCTTGCGCAATTGACCGGGGCCCCGTTTGTCAAGGTGGAAGCAACCAAGTACACGGAAGTCGGGTATTACGGCCGTGACGTGGAGAGCATCATTCGCGATCTCGTGGAAGCTGCCATTCAGATTGTGAAATTCGAAAAGCGGAAGGAGGTTCTTCCCCGGGCGCAATCGCTCGCCGAGGACCGGCTTCTGGACCTGTTGGTTCCTTCCGATCGGGGGTGGAATGCACCAGAAGACGAAGAAGCTGAGGCGCGGCATGAACGCACACGTGAAAAGTTCAAGGAGATGCTCGTCGCCAAACAGCTCGAAGATCGAGAAGTTGAGATCCGGGTCGAAAAGTCCCATTCTCCCGTCCAGGTTTTCTCCAACATGGGCATGGATCAGATGGATCCCAACTTTCAGAACATGTTCGAAAAGCTGATGCCGAAGCAGTCGCAAAATCGCAAACTGTCGGTCCGGCAGGCGCGCGAAGTGTTGATCGAGCAGGAAGTCGAAGCCTTGATGGACCAGAACGTGATCAGCGAGGAAGCGATCACTCTTGCGGAGAGTTCCGGAATTGTCTTCATCGATGAAATCGACAAAATTGCTGGCGAGTCGGAAGGGAGCAAGAGTGCCGACGTCAGTCGTCAGGGCGTGCAACGGGATCTGCTTCCGATCGTCGAGGGGACGACCGTCCAGACGCGATATGGAAATGTGAAGACTGAACACATCTTGTTCATCGCGGCCGGGGCGTTTCATCGATCGCGGCCATCGGACCTGATGCCAGAATTGCAGGGGCGGTTCCCCTTGCGCGTGGAACTGAGCCCGCTCAGCCGGGACGACTTCTTGAGAATTCTCACAGAACCTGCCCGGTCATTGACACAACAATACATTGCGCTGTTGGAGACCGAAGGGGTCCAGGTTGAGTTCACCGAAGACGGTCTTCTGGCAGTGGCCGACATTGCCTGGAATCTCAACCAGTCCGCACAAAACATCGGGGCTCGGCGTCTGCACACGGTCTTGGAAAAACTCCTTGAGGAGATCAGTTTCGAAGGCCCCGACCTGGAAGGGCAAACCGTTTGTGTCGACGCGGATTACGTTAAGCAGCGGTTAGGGCCGTCGACCGTTTCGGAGGATTTGAGTAAATTCATTCTGTAGAATGGTGTCGAGTTGACATCGGAATCGTTCCCCTCGAAATCACCAATCGTTGTCTCATATTCGGCGACAAGTCGTCGCCCCCCAAAAAAACTCGCATGATCGTGAATCGACATTGAAGATCCTGGGAATCTCGGCGTACTACCATGACTCAGCCGCGGCCTTGTTGGTCGATGGAGAGATCATCGCCGCCGCTCAAGAGGAGCGGTTCTCTCGGAAGAAACACGACCCAGAGTTTCCGGCGAGAGCCGTCCAGTGGTGCCTTTCGGAAGCGGGGATTACGGATGCCGAACTCGACTATGTCGGATTTTATGATAAGCCGCTCCTGAAGTTTGACCGGCTTCTTCAGACTTATTTGGCGGTCGCGCCAAGGGGGTTTTGGTCGTTCACGAAGGCGATTCCCGTCTGGTTGCATCAGAAGCTGCACCTTCCCCGGGAAATGCGGCGGCACTTACCGGGCTATCGCAAGCGATTTGTTTTCACAGAACATCACGAATCACACGCGGCGAGCGCGTTCTTTCCGTCCCCTTTTGAGGAAGCGGCGATTCTGACGGTCGATGGGGTCGGCGAGTGGGCCACCGCATCTTTGGGAGTTGGTCAAGGAAACCGGATTCAACTTCAAGGTCAACTCCGCTTTCCCCATTCTTTGGGGTTACTGTACTCGGCGTTTACATCGTATTGTGGCTTTCGTGTCAATTCCGGCGAATACAAGTTGATGGGACTCGCTCCGTACGGTGAACCGAGGTTCGTCGACGTCATTCTGCGAGAGTTGATCGACCTCAAACCAGATGGCTCCTTCCGGATGGATCAGCGGTACTTCAACTATTGCTCCGGATTGACGATGACATCGCGCAGGTTTCATCGTCTGTTTGGAGCACGTCCGCGTCGTTCCCACGAGAAAATCAGCGAACGGCACATGGACATCGCAGCGTCAATTCAAAAGGTCACAGAGGAGATCCTGCTCCGCATGGTCCGGCATCTTCATTCCATGACGGGGGTTTCCAATCTCTGCTTAGCGGGGGGAGTGGCCCTGAATTGCGTCGCGAATCGTCGCCTGCAACGCGAGGGGCCATTTGAGAACTTGTGGATTCAACCGGCCGCTGGCGATGCCGGGGGAGCACTGGGAGTGACTCAATTTATCTGGCACCAACTTCTGGGCCGCGAGCGTCTCCCGACTTCACTGGATGGAATGCGGGGAGCCCTGCTCGGACCGAGTTTCGAGCGCGATAAGATTCGGGAGTCGTTGACACGATGGGGAGTTCCTTTTCAGGAATTTGAAGACGAACAGCCGCTTTGTGATTTCGTCGCGAAAGAGATCGCGGACGGGAAATTTGTTGGTTGGTTCCAAGGCAGAGCAGAGTTTGGTCCCCGCGCCTTAGGAAACCGGAGCATCCTTTGCGATCCCCGGAGTCCCGAGGCGGTGCGGACGATCAATGCGGATATCAAATACCGAGAGTCGTTTCGACCATTCGCACCGGCGGTTCTGCAAGAACGAGTGTCAGACTACTTCGACGTTCCAAGGGACTGGGACAGTCCCTATATGTTGCTCGTCGCCAATGTCGCAGAGTCACAGAGGCGGACCGTCCAACGATTATCGACTGGGTTAGATCGGCTGCACGATGTCCGATCGACGGTTCCTGCGATCACCCATGTGGACCACTCCGCAAGAGTACAAACGGTCGATCCCCTCCGCCATCCGCGATTTCATCGCCTGCTTTCCTCGTTTCATGCGTTGACGGCCTGTCCCGTCTTGCTGAATACCAGTTTTAATACCATGGACGAGCCAATCGTAAATTCCCCAGAGGATGCGGCTCGCACATTTTCTTCGTCGAGGCTGGACTTGCTTGTGCTGGGAGATTTCGTCCTTCGAAAGTCGGAACTTCCAACTCACTTTCTGTTTGGAGAACTGTGACAGATGTTTTGGAGAGCTTGGGAGACCTCACCCAGCCATCGCGATCTGCGAATCTTTTTCGTGGGGCAATTCGTTCTAGTGGTGGCCGTGTTGATCGCTCGAGATGGGTTTGTCCATCCAATCCCGTTTGAGTCACGAGTTGCCGCACTGACTTCACTCTCCGTGGCCGTCATTGGCGCACTTTGGGCGGAAAGTCTCGTGTTCCTGTATCTCCTCTGGATGACCCTCGTCGCGCCCATCGGATGGGGCGTTTCGCATGTCTTTTTGGCCGTCGCTTACTTCTTCGTGCTGACTCCCACCGGCTGGATTCATCGGATTGTGAGTGGAGATCCGCTCACCCGTCATCTTCGAATCGATTGTGAAAGCTACTGGGCCCCAGTCCCGGCCCGTTCTCATTCAGATCGCTATTTTCGGCAGTTTGTCTAGTTTCTTACCGATGAACTTCTCTGCGAATGCGAGAGAAGGTTAGAGTGTTTAATAGCCAGGAACTCTGGCCGAACTTTGCTGTCGAACTCCAGGAATTAGTGCTTTGTCACATCAAAGACTGTGGGAAGACGGATTTCAGTTTGACTCGAGCGTCTGAAGTGGCCCCCGGTTTTCGGACCAGTGGTTAAGGTGGAATTCGATCCTGCGGACGAATTTACGCGCTCGTTCTGGGGCGAAGGCTTCGTCAAACGCCTCTTTCGTGTGTGTGTTGAGGTTGTCGCAAATCAGGATCACCAATAGGACAGTACGCGGATCGGCTCTCAGTTTCGGCCGACGATTGATCCCCCTGTTTCTTGAGGTGACAAAGCAATTGCCTTTTGGCCTTTGCCGTACATTGGGAGGTGATGACGTGGATTCCCTCCCCTCTTCAATTTCGGGATTTCATGACGAAATGCTCGGCGGCAAGGATTCTCACGGTGCTTCTCTTTGCGGAGGTGCGGATCCGTTCGGTCTCGGATGCGTGTGCCCGGTTGCTGCGAGGCCGTTCGGACGAAACGTTTCGCCAAGCGTTGGCTGCTTGGTTGCCCGATCAACCGACCTTGAAGTCTCGACTCCATAGGGCACTCGCCGATCGACTGACGAAGAGTTATTCAAATCCCAGCGGGGAAAGCGAGGCGCAATCGACTTCACCTTGATCCCGGACGATGGACAGCTCGCGCACGATGAACGCGAAATTCAGCGCGGTGCTCCCCAGCACGGCACGACGCATTTCCGTCGGTATGCGACCGCGTACATCGTCCATCAGGGAGAACATTTGACGAACGCGATGACCGGCGTGCTGGGAAACGTGAGCGTTAAAACCGTCCTCCAGCGACTGCTTCGGCCAGTCCGGTCTCTGGGCGTCAAAGTCCGATTCTGCTGCTCGACAAAGAGTTTTTCAACGTCGATTTCGTCCGTTCTCTGCAGGAGGCGCAATGACTTTTGACGATCATGCCTTCACCGCAGTGCCCTGCAATCGGCTAAAAACATGGCCGCCTCGAATCCTTCAGTGACCAGCCGTTTTCGCACGCGATGAAATGAGGGGAGACTCGCCTCGGCGCACTCCACGGCTCGCGCATCGGCCCTCCCTGGTCGTTCTTCCGACTGAACCATTTGCAAAAGGGGCCAACCCCTCAGCTGGACAGTCTTGGCGCGCTCCCCCTCGTCAACCATCTCTGGAAGTTCGACACGCTCTTGGACTTGGCTTGTCAAACGCACCACAAACTTCACATCATTGGAGATCCGCCGGACATCGTCGAACATAGGAAACGGATGTGCGACATTCTCGTACTCACCTTTCAGACCGAAACGACACGTGTCTGTATGTCAGAATTCCACAACGATCACGGTACGTTGCGATTCCCGCACCTTGGCGTCAACGACATGATCCATCGCCGAATCTCACACAACGGCACGGACGACTGGCTGCAAATTAATCCGTCCTTCCGGGAGCCGATGGCGTCCCTTGCCCGCCGAATGGATGTGATCCGGAAAGACGAACGCCCCCTGCTGGGCGACTCGACGCGGATGCTCTGTTCGAGCATGCTCAAGACCACCACGATGCCACCCCGTTGTTGGTGGTGACGTTGGGCAGTCCACGCGGTCAAATCCCGGGTGGGCAGAATCAGGGCCACAGCAGCAAGTCCAATCGTCAGATGTGCCGACCGAACCTCAGCATGATGCACAACAAGAGAGTGCGACTCGATGGGTATGGTGATGCCGAGCAACCGACGACGGATGTTTCACCGTCACCCTCTTGCTGTTCCGTTTGGCAACCATTTCGGCTCGACATGATTCCACTATGAGACGCATCGCCATGAAACGAAGTTTTTCTCTTCTCCTCGTCCAATTTGGAATCGTTGTGCAGCTCGGTTCTCTGCATGTCGCCAAAGCGGCAGAGGATGGGGAAGCGTTTTTCGAGCGTAAGATTCGTCCGATCCTCGTCATGCATTGTTATGAGTGCCATTCCGATGTGAATTCCGAGGGTGGATTGCAGTTGGACACTCGGCCTGGTTGGAAGAATGGAGGTGACAGTGGAGCGGCAATCGTTCCCGGAAAACCAGACGATTCGCTCCTGATCAATGCCGTTCGCTATCAGGACGAGAATCTCAAGATGCCGCCAGAAGTTGCGGGAGGAAAGCTGAACGCTGAAGAGATTGCGGCTTTGGAAGAGTGGGTACGCATCGGTGCGCCAGATCCTCGTGTCGCCCCAACGAAACTGGGCGGAATGAACGCGGAGGACGCCGCATCCTGGTGGGCTTTCCAGCCGCTTCCGATGGCAGACGCGGAACCGAGCCCAGCAAAGATCGACGCACTCATCGACCGAAAGCTGGAAGAACACTTTCTCACACCGGTGGCTCGTGCGGACAAGCGAACGCTCATGCGCCGTGCGACATATGACTTGACCGGACTGCCGCCGACACCTGCGGAAGTCGATGCGTTTCTCGCGGATGAGTCGCCGAATGCCTTCGCGAAAGTGGTTGATCGCCTGCTCGACTCTCCGCAATATGGCGTGCGCTGGGGACGGCATTGGCTCGATGTTGTGCGTTATGCCGACACCGCGGGAGAGAACACCGATCGCCCGTTGCCTCATGCCTGGCGTTACCGTAACTGGGTCTTTGAGAGCTTCAACGAGGACAAGCCATTTGACGAGTTCGTCCGGCTGCAACTCGCTGGTGATCTGATTCGCTCGGGGCAACCCCGTGATCAAATCAACGAAGGCATCATCGCCACCGGCTATCTCGCCATCGCACGACGCTACGGACACGACATCGACAAGCAAAAATACCTGATGCACGAGGATGTCATCGATAACCTCGGCAAGAATCTGCTTGGGCTGACGACTGGTTGCTCCCGTTGTCACGACCACAAGTACGACGCCATCACGATGGAGGATTACTATGCGCTGTACGGTATCTTCGAGTCGACGCGGTTTGCGTTTCCGGGCTGCGAGCCCAAAGGACAGCCGCGCGACCTGGTTCCATTGCTCTCTCAAGCGGAGATCGATGCCCAGATGCAGCCTTGGAACGAGCAGGTTGCCATAGCTCAGGCGGAAAAAGAGCAGCTGGAGAAATCGGCTGAACGCCTGAAGAGTCTGCTTGGGGATAGCGCCCGACTCATCATGGCAAAGACAGTGGTCGGAGAGGGAGCCTCCGTTCCGATCAAAAACCTCAAGATTACATTGCAGAAGGGAGAGGTGACACAACTCACTGTCTTCCCGAACGGGGGTCATGGTGCGGACACGACCCAAATCCAATGGAACATTCAGGAAGATGGCGGTGAACGACGAACCTGGGACGTGGAAGATTTGATCCCAGTGATTTCCCAAGGGAATCCACTTGCGGCAGCAGACGGAGCGTTGTGGTGCTTTCTGGAATCAACCAGCGGTCCCGCGTTTCTGGCGCAGCGATACGATTCGCTGCCTGAGAATGTGTCGCTGAAGGCATGGAAACGGACCGACGACGCGCTCTCCATCTTCGTCAACACGGCCGACCAGCCGGTCAAAGTCTGGACGACGTTGCCCGCGAAAGCGTTCTTTGTGCACCCCGAGCACAATCGCCCGGTCACGGTCGCATTCGTCAGTCCGATTGATGGTGCAGTCACAATTTCAGGTGCCGTCACCGATGCCCACCCCAGTGGATTGGATGGCGTCTCGTTCGAATTTGCTCATATCGCGTCGTCACAGTACGGAGAGGCCCTTGTCGAGGTGGGAAGAAGGGCATCCGTTCCCACCACTGATCCGGGGCCGAAGCCAGACATCCCCGTCGCTTACGCGGTTGTCGATTCTAAACCGGTCAACGCACGCTTGCAGCGTCGGGGTGATCCTGAACAACTCGGCGAGGAAGTGCCACGCCGTTGGCTGTCTGTTTTCGGTGGCGATGCGCTTGCGACTCCCGAAGAAAGCGGTCGTCGAGAACTGGCCGATTGGATCGCAAAGCATCCGCTCACAGCACGGGTCATGGTCAATCGCATCTGGCATTGGCACTTTGGACGAGGGCTGGTCGCGACGCCAAACAACTTCGGTTCCCGCGGTGAAGCGCCAAGCCATCCCGAATTACTTGAATGGCTGTCAGCCGAGTTTGTCGCCAGCGGTTATCGTGTGAAAGAGATGCACCGACTCATCATGAAGACCGCCGCATACCAGCGGAGCAGCGAACAACCACAGCGTTGGCTTGAGGCGGACCCCGAGAACCGACTGCTCGGACGCTTCAGCCGGCGCAGACTCAGCGCGGAGGAAATTCGCGACAGCCTGCTCCAGATTTCCGGACACCTCGATGCATCGGCTGCCCAAGGACATCCGTTTCCAGACGAATCGACCTGGAATTTTACCCAGCACAACCCTTTCAATGCGGTCTACGAGACGAACAAACGGAGTGCTTATCTGATGGTGCAGCGTCAACGGCGACATCCCTTCCTCGCCTTGTTCGACGGCGCCGACCCCAATGCGAGTACCCCCTCACGTCAGACCAGCACAGTCCCCACCCAGGCCCTGTATTTCCTGAACGATCCGTTCTTTCACGCTCAGGCCGCAGTGCTCGCCGATCGACTTTCTGGACTTGACGATGACAACGAGCGAATCAGCCAAATGTACCGAGTCATCTTTCAAAGGGAACCCACTGAAAGCGAACGAGCGTCCGGAAGAAACTTTCTGCAGCAGTACCCAACCAAAGCCATCGAATCATGGTGCGCTTATTCCCGTGTGCTGCTGGCCAGCAACGAGTTTATTCATGTCGATTGATACCACCAACAAACTTACCATGAATGCAAAAACTTCAACTCGTCGGCACTTTCTTCAATCGTCCGTCACAGGATCAATGCTGTTCCCCGGCATTGTCCAACAACTACTTGCCGAGTCGGGTGATCCTCTCGCTCCTCGGGATCCGCATTTCCCGGCACGTGCAAAGAACATCATCTTTCTTTTCATGACCGGAGGGGTTTCTCATGTGGACACGTTCGATCCCAAACCAGCCCTGATCCGCGATCATGGGAAAGAGATCCAGGCCGACCATCCGGAGATCAAGGATCGCCCCGGATACGAGCGAATCTTTCTCAAGCGTCCTCAGTGGGAATTTTCCCCCCAGGGACAATGTGGGACAGAAGTCAGTACGCTCTTTCCGCACATTGGTAGCTGCATGGATGACATCGCGGTGATCCGCTCGATGCATACCTCCCATTCAAACCATTACAACGCCACTCTGGGGATGCATACCGGGTCCTTTGCCTTTGCTCGCCCCAGTATCGGCTCGTGGGTCAGCTATGGGCTCGGCACATTGAACCGGAACCTGCCCGGCTTTGTGGTCATCGCTCCCAAGCAGACCTACGCAGGCACTCAAGTTTACGCGAACGACTTTCTACCAGCTGCACATCAGGGGACATTAGTTGTGCCCGGAACGCAGCCGGTTGCAAACGTCGCGCCGCGTGTTCCGACCGAACGACAGGCACTCGAATTGGCTGCTCTTCGCGAAATCAACCAAGCCCATCTCGCGTCGCGAGGGAAAGATCCTCTGCTGGAAGCCCGATTGCGGACATTCGAGACCGCCTTTGGAATGCAAATGGCGGTTCCTGAAGCATTTGATTTCAGTCAGGAAACCAAAACGACTCTTGATTGCTACGCCCTCAAGCCGGGCCAGATCAGCGGCTTTGGCTGGCAATGTCTGGCAGCCCGTCGGTTGGTGGAACGCGGTGTACGTTTCGTCGAACTGATTGACACCGGATCATCGGGGAACTGGGATGCACACGGCGATATGATGTCCCACGTGGGCCTCGCCAAGAACGTCGATCAACCAATTGCCGCTCTCATTCAAGACTTGAAGCACCGCGGTTTGCTGGATGAAACCCTTGTAGTCTGGACAACGGAATTCGGTCGCACCCCCTTTAACAACACGGCCGACGCCAAAGGTCGCGAGCATCATTCCTGGGCCTTTAGTTCCTGGCTTGCAGGAGGCGGAGTGAAAGGCGGAATCATTCACGGCGCCACCGACGAACACGGCATGCGAGCGGTGGAACAGCCGGTCCACGTACACGATTTTCACGCCACCATCCTCCATCTGATGGGCTTCGATCACGAACGACTGACCTATCGCCACGCGGGCCGCGACTACCGTCTCACAGATGTCAAAGGTCATGTCGTGAAAGAGGTTTTGGCGTGAAACGGACTTGCCCATTCCCTGCCGTGTAACTGTTGACTTAGAGCGGGTCTCAGAACTCCGAAAAACGATAATTAGACTGCGAAAATCTAGGGGGATTGGTGTCGGCAGTTATCGCCGAAGGGATTTTGCACCCAGCTCTACTAATACATCAGCGCTAGGTCGTTCGAATCGGAAGTCTGGGAATCCCGCATCTCCACCAATGTGGCAGCATTTGTTTCCCCAAACTACGCCGATTACAACTTAGCGCTGTCGTACTAAGAACCTCTCTCAAAACCTTGATTGAGCTCGATCGGCCGCGTCATTCGCCATGCGCCGTTATCCGGCATAGACAAGTCTCGTGATTTGCCTGCCTCGAATTGCTTGCCTGGAAAACGACATGTTCGCTCTCACGGTTCAAACCGTTTTCGAGAGAGGTTCTTATGCAGACGGAAGAACCGGTTGAAAGACCTGAGAGCGAACCAGTAGATCGGCGTCAAAGGTCCAAAGCGACGTCTGTTCCCCTAGGATCAGGAGATCGTCACCACCACGGTATTGAAAGTTCCCGGTGATCAAGGTCCCAGATTCGAGCACTGATCCGAGATACTCCAAGTTCTGTATCAATGCTCCGTCGGGAATGTTGTCATTGCGGTCTTGATTCACAAGCGAGATAGCAGCGAATAGCCGATTCAGGTGATCGACGGCCACCAGATCATCGAGGCCATCTCCGTTTACATCGGCGGCTTGAATTTGGCTGTTGAACAGGGATGTTGAAAATCGGGGGGAACGGCTAGAGACCGTGAAGTTCCTCGCTCCTGGAGCTTGTGCTCGGCTGATGCCCGTGGTCATTGCCGTGTAGACTTGATTGTTCTGATTCAGAACGGCCAGATCGTCGCGGCCATCGCCGTTGTAGTCGGCGACAAGATAGTTATGGAGCCCGCCAGTGGCAACACTCTGCCCGAATTGCCCGGCACCGAGCAGAGCGGTGAAACGACGTCCCACCGGTGTGTCGATCGAGATAGAGGGAATCAGATTCGTCCGTGTCTGATCCGTGTTGTCGAACAGTCCCAGGATGTCATCGGTGCTATCCCCATTGAAGTCTCCCACGACGAACGCTTCGTAACCGGTGTTGAGCGTAATGTAAAAGTTGGAGGCACCGGTATGCTCCTTTGACCACATGGCACCCACGCCGGTTGTTCCCCCGACGATTTGGCCGAGAACTTCGGATCGCCCGTCCCCGTTGAAATCACCAACCATGAAATGATCCCATTGCACGGACGTCGAAAGCCCTCCTGCCGGACGATGCGTCGCTAAAGTCCCATCCCCTTGGTTCTCGAAGAAACGGAAGAGAAGTGTGTCGAGGTTCAGCGTCATTCCATCGAGGTCGCCATCGCCATCAAAGTCGCCAGTGAAGCCCTTCCAGCCATTGGTCGTCTCAGGGAATGGATTCGTGCGAAACGATTCGAAGGTCTCGGCCCCTGGTACCGTGCTGTCGACAACTCCGAGCAGCCAGGTTCGGGATTCCTCGTCAAAGACCAGAAACTCATCAACTTTCGAAGATCGATCGTCGACAATTTCAATCGCAGTCGTCTCGGAGAACAACCCCCCTTCTGCTTCTGCTGTCAGAAGCACCAGTTGATTTTCTTCGGCGATTCCGTCGTCAATCCCAGAAAGTTCAAAGCTGACTTCGTCTTGCCCCGGAGCAAAGGTGACCATCGCGGGATAGTCGAGATCAGAGTCCGAGTCGCTACTGAGATACACGTTCAGCGAAGCCGAGAGATCTCCCGTCCGAGTGATCGTGGCTGTGGTGCCTGTGGCTCCTTCCAAGAGAGTTGGATTCGAAACTGAGAGGCTTCTCGGACTTTCATACACAATCCGAACCTGAGGGTGTAAATTGATCACTCTGGGAGTATTGACTGCAGGAAGTACGACAGTTGTTAAAAGGCTAAAGTGTCTTGTAAGAACTTCGCCTCCGGGACCATACATGTTGACGATAGCTGTTGTTCGAGGATCGTATTGACCATATACCGGCGCGACTTCGATTGTCCATCCAGGCGAATGAAATGGCGGATGATAAGTTAGTCTTGGATCGGGATCTGCTCCGGGCCGAGGTTCTCGAGCGGGCAAGACTGTCCCTTTCAGATTGACACGAATGACTGACTCATCGGCATCGTTTGTCGTGAAAGTGATATTGCCGACCTTTCGCCCGAGTGTTTGAGCGGGCATCCGCACCGTAATCTGCCGGCTTTGACCGGGAGCAATTGTGTCAGGAAAGTTCTCCACTGAAAAAGGTCCAGAAACAACGAGGTTTGACAGAATGAGTGGTCCACGTCCGCGATTAGTAATGTTGAAATTTCGCATCGGAGCCAACGGACCATCTCCATACTGATTGACACCTTGGAAGTCGACCACACCTGACTGCCCAGGCGAGAGAGTTGAATTGCCGACCCGAACTTCAATTTCCGGAGGAGCCGAGTTGACCATTCCTTGAAGGGTGATGCTGAGCGGACTTTCGACTGGATCATTCGACTGAATGATCAACGTACCAAACTTCGCTCCAGCGGTTCTGACGTCCATCTCCACCGTGTAACTCGCGCTCCGACCGGGGAGGAGATTCGTGGAGCGAAACGCCGTACGCAGTCGGAACCCTTGTCCCTGGATCTGCATCGACTGCAAGTTCAACGTGCCATCGCCGACATTCTTGATCGTAATCGTCCGCCGAGGACTTCCACCAATCGTCGATTGAGAGACGGTTCCAAAGTCAATTCTCGCATTATCAGTCAAACCAAGGACATCAATATCCGGAACCTGCGTGGGCGATTGCGTCACTCCCCTTCCTGTGACGGTAAAACGGAACGGATCCTCATCGTGGTCATTGTTGGACAGCGAGAACTCCGCGAAGTAGTTCCCCGTACTGGTTGGTCGGAAGCGGATTGTGAACGTCGTCGTGCCTCCAGGAGCGACGAACGAACTAGGCTGATCCACACCAATCGCCGTACTTCCAAATCCTGTTCGATAGACGTTGCCGAGCCTCAATGCGGAGTCGCCATCGTTTCGAATCGTGAACGTGCGAGTGACCGTCTGGCCGCGGAACACATCACCCAGATCAACGCGTTCGCCGACGGTGAACGCCCCCCCTTCAATGGTGATCTCCGGTCGCGGAGTTGGCCGAAGGCCGTCGACCATCTTTCTTGCCATGGCATGAACGCGCACGTCAGGAATCTCTGGGTTGTCGGTCTCAAAAACCAGATCACCTTCATAATATTCTGCGTGAATAATGGACGATGCGTCCAACTCCACCACAATTGTCCCTGTCTCTCCCGGTTGGATCGCACTGGGTGCGCTGATGATCTCGAAGTTCAAATAGGTGTTGTGGTCATAGATCCCTTTTTCGATCCGAACATTCGAAATGTTGAGCACGCTTATGCTCCCGTTATGAATGGTCACTTCCTTTCTCAAGACAGGAGCCTGATCTTCAACATATCCGAAGAACACACGATCTGAACTGTCGAGAGGTATTTCATAATTCTCGCCAGCAGTCGGATGGGTAAACGTCATGCTGACATCCGGAGCAGGAAGAGGCACATCGGGCTTGCGAGCGACCGCGTGAAACCGATAGTCCCGGGCATCGGGATCGCTCGTGTCGAAGGAGACATATGCTTCAAAGGCTCCAATGTGCAGAGCCTCGGTCGCGTCGACAACGATGACAATCTCACCAGTCTCGCCGGGCGCGACGAATTGCGGTGCTTGGGTTACCTCAAAATATTGATGGGTCTCATGCCCGTGTGGCCCCTGCTCGATGCGGATTTCTGAGAGATGCAGATCCGAGTCCCCGTCATTTCGAATCGTAAATGACGTCGTGAGAACGGGGCGGTGATCTTCAATGTACCCCATGAAGATCTCACCCTGTAAACCAGGAAAGATGTTATAGGTATGGCCATCCCAATCGCGTGTCAGTGAGAGGGAGCTGTCGGCGAATCGAAAGTCCCCGACGACGGGAGTATCCCCCGGTTCTCCCAGGTTGATCAGCCATTCGTCTGACGGGTCTCGATTGACATCGAATAACCAATACAGCGGAAAGTTCGGGAATTGCCGAATGGTGCCAAAGTCGTCCATTCCATCCTGAGTCCAATCGCCGACAACGGAGGTGTCCCCGGCCAGTCCATACTTGTACTGGAGTTCCGCTTCCGGATCCTGATCCGTATCAAGGAGCCAGGTTCGCAGGCCATCTCCGGTTTCACGAACGACTCCCGGATCATCCGCTCCCGCCCCATCCCAGTTCCCAACAATGGGCGTATCGCCCGCCTCTCCGAAAACGATGTGGATTTCGTGTGTTGAGAAATTGAAATCCGTGTTCAGATACCAGTGCAACAGGCCGTCCCCTTCGGCGCGAACGTATCCAATGTTGTCAAAACCCGTTCCCAGCCAGTCTCCGACAACTGGGACGTCTCCAACCTGACCAAATGCGGCTGCAATCGTGACCACTCCGTCGGTTGACTCCCAGTGCAGTTTGCCGTCGGCGCCGTTGCGGACCACCGTTGGATAGTCATGAGTTCCATACCAGTTTGCGGCAAGGTAATGATCCCCTGCGCCACCCAGATTAAGTGTCTTGTCGACGGTTCCATCAGCGTCAAGGTCAAAGTTCCAGAGTCCGTCTCTGACGAAGGCTGGTCGATCTCCGCTTAACAGGAGTCGCTGCTCAAGGCTTTCGGACTCGTCTACGTTTCGCTGGGGGCGTCGTTTTTGAATTCTCTGTGCCTTTGCAAAGAATCGCCGCAACATGGTCTTTCCTTCCACCTTGAGAAACTTGCGAGTTGGTCCGCCGGGTTTGATTCTGCCCGGGGGATTCGTCCACAATTTTTCAAACGCGGGACCGTCATGGCATTTGCCATTTTCTTTGAGGAAAGGTAACCCGTACGTGACGAATCACTCAGAAGAACGCAACGCAAACCAAGTGGTGATGGGGACTCATCCTTTCACGCCGGTCAGCCTGATCACTCGGGCATGGTGACGGGGATTCCGCAGCATGGGCACAGATCGTCGAGATCAATGGGCCTGTGAACCACCGTCAATTTCATAGAAAAGGATTCGGTGGGGCAGACTCGCAGGATTTGACCTGGGGAACTTCTGTCGCGGCCAGACGTCACCTGCCGGACTTGCGTCGCGATTGACCTGGCAAAAGCGTCTCGCGCAGGCTCCATACAATGACTTCCCCGGAAGATGGTCGATCGTCTTTGCAAGAAAGCCAAGAATCCACAACGGACTCGTCCATCATCGGGGATCGTTCTCCCTCATCTCACCCGTCCAGCAACACAATGAGGTCGGCACCTTCAAAGTCGACCGCATTTCAAAGGCCGCTCTCGATACGTTGAAGTTCCAGAAGACGAAAGACTTCGACCACGCCGATCTGACGGAAGCCAAATATTGGATCCTCAGCTTCGGGGCCAAAGCCACAGTGAAAGAACCGGAAGAACTGCGGGATGAAGTTCCCCGTGGAACTGCGGGATGAAGTTCCCCGTGAGCGACCGCTTGCCTTGAGTTCCCAAGCGAGGGCAACCTTGAAAATCGATTCAGACGAGACCAAAAAAAAGACCGCCTTCGAATCCGACCTGGATCAAAAGCGGCCTTCCCTATTCTTCAGTGTCCGTCAACCGACCTAATCCTCTTGCTCCTCCTGGGACACATCGGCGTCAGATGCTACGGCACCCTCTTCACTCGTCGGCGTCTCGTCGACGACCGTCTCCGTTGGCTCTTCATCAGGCGGACTTGTTGGCTCTTGGGAAGGGACTGGAGAGTCACTGACGACCATGGGAGCGGCCCGCCGCTGACGGGTCCGATCTCTCTCACCCACGAACTCAATCAGTTCCTGTTC
>JAGQQQ010000114.1 GCA_020426125.1 Planctomycetaceae bacterium | reverse complement strand
CCGCTGGATGGCATGAACGTCTGGGACACTCTTGCCGAGGGAAAGTCATCGCCGCGAACAGAAATTGTCTACAACGTCGAGCCGTTCCGTGGAGCCGTGCGGCAGGGAGACTGGAAATTGATCTGGCGGACGTTGATCCCGACGAGTGTCGAATTGTATGACCTCTCCGAAGATCCTTATGAGCAGCACAATTTAGCGGACGCGCACCCCGAGAAAGTCCTTGCGTTGCAGGGTCGGCTAAATGCCTTGGGGCGAGAGTCCGCCAAACCATTGGCGTTGATCTACATTGCAAACGTCGGGTTGGCACATGGAAAACCACTCTTGGCCTCGGAAATCGACGTACCACAGACGGAGGTGAATCCGAATGGCCACGCGATAACTGACGAAGGAATCAGCTACCCCCACAAACACTGAATGCCGAGAAGGCGGGTCCTGAAGCGATGGTCCTCGACGGAGTGGCTGGAGTCAGTGAGCAGGCTGTCGTTAGCCGACAGGCGTAACCCAGCAATCCGCGTCCTATGCAGGCTGGGTTACGCTTTGCTAACCCAGTCGACATTACTGAGAATCTATTCAATGAGGCCACCTGTTGGTCTCTGGGAAGGAAGTCCGTGATGCCCCATCGTTGTGTCGACTGGATGCGAATGGCCATGGTCTGCGGTTTGATCGCCATTTTTTCAGCGGCTGCGATGGCTTCCGAACCGATCCGCATCATAGCGTTCGGGGACTCGACGACCGCGGTCCGCAATGATCTGACCATCTATTGCGATTTGCTCCAGTCAGCACTTCCCCGACGTGGCATTCCGGTGCGAGTGATCAACTCCGGTCGCGGAGGAGATCACACGCAGGCCGCCCGTGAGCGATTTGAAAAAGATGTCCTAGCGCATCACCCGGAGATCGTGATCATTCAGTTTGGAATCAATGATGCGGCTGTCGATGTGTGGAAGACCCCGCAGGCCGATCAACCTCGCGTCGCACGAAAAGTCTTTGAGGACAACCTGCGACACTTCATTCAGGAACTTCGGCGGGCCGAATCGAAAGTTGTGCTGATGACTCCCAACCCGCTGCGATGGACTCCCAAGCTACGAGAGATGTACGGCAAGCCACCTTACCAACCGGAGAGGGAGGAGGGATTCAACGTCCTGCTGGATGAGTACGCGGAAGCCGTTCGGAGGATCGCCCAAGCGGAGAGTGTGCCGTTGGTCGATGTCGCTCTCGCCTTTAACGCTTATGGGGAAGTCCCAGGACAGTCCGTTGGCGATCTGCTGCTCGATGGCATTCACCCCAACGAACGGGGGCATCGACTGATCGCCAATGCGTTGATCGACCTGATCGTTCGTGATCTACGGGAGACAGTGCCGGACGTTTTGAAGAAGCCTCCGACGATGCATGCGGAACAATGGGAGAACGCCGACAAAGCGGACCGGATCACGGACATGACTCGTTGTGTTCCAGCGGAGGCCCTTTCGGACCGTCGGCACCACAATCAATGGAAAGTCTTCGAGTACGAAACGGAGGAATTCTCTGGCAAATGCGTCTCTGTCGGACGGGAATCATCGGCTCCCGACCTGACACTCAAGCTCGGCAAACAAGGCTGGCATGCCGTTTATGTCGGACTGAGTTCGATCACCGATCTTGTGCGGGCCGCGAAGAATCAGGTTGAGGTGAAATTCACGAGCGACCCGGCGTTTACCCGGTTGAGCAATCGGCTCGAACTGGGGTCGCGACGCCGTGATGTGCTGGAAGAAGTGTTCCTCGGCGTCGCGGACTTGACCAAGAACGACTTGCAGTTTTCCACCGTCTATCAGATGCCGGCGAGGATTCACTATGTGAAAACGATTCCGCTGACAAAGAAGGAAGTGGATAAGATCCTTGCCGATCGGGATCAGACCGCGACGAAAACGTCTGTCGCCACCTTTGATGGGTTTACCTGGATTCATCCGTTCCGTCCCCAGACGCGCGCGGATCTGGCAGCCACATTTTCGGCCTATCGTGACAGTGACTTTAAGACGTGGTGGTTTCAGGTCGGAGGAGCGGATCTCGTCCACCATCCGAGTCAAGTGGGAAACCTGATGGGAGGGAACCTGGATACCTTCCCCAGGGAAGTCGATCGCGAGTATGTCGA
>JAGQQQ010000113.1 GCA_020426125.1 Planctomycetaceae bacterium | reverse complement strand
TTACGATCGTCGGCCTGTTCAGGAGGGAGGGGATTCTCCCGTTTGTTTTCACTTCGTCGGTCCACGACACTCATCGATGCTGCTGTCTTGATGATGCGGTAGAGTCCCCGCAGGCCTTCTCGTTGCGAGATTCGAGGAGGCAACCATGTCATTTCATCCATCGATTCCTGGTCGAACCGTTGATTCTCATTCCCATCCTTGGCTGGATCACTATCCGGCCTGCGTTCGGAAACAGATTCACATCGCTTCCGAACCGCTTCCGTATTTACTCGAACGGTCCGCTTCGCTGTGGGGCACACGTCCCGCTTGCATCTATTACGATCAAGTCCTGACCTACGAGCAGGCTTTCGAACAATCGAGCTCGCTGGCCGCCTGGTTGATGGACCAGGGCCTCGCGCCGGGCGATCGCGTCGCCGTATTGCTGCCGAACTGTCCCGAGTATCTCGTCGCTCTCAACGGGATCTGGCTCGCCGGCGGAACGGCTGTCGCCCTCAGTCCCCTTTTCGTCGCCGAAGAGGTTGAGTCATTCTTAAAGGCAACCGACTGCCGCATCGTGATCACGCTGGACGTTTTAAGTCCATTGATCTGTAGCGGAGACTTGAAACCGGAGCTGGTGATTTACACTTCGCTTGGCGATCGCATGTCCCGGCTGGAACGGCTGGGTTACGCTTGGGTTCGCCTGATGCGGTTGGGATTCAGTTCTGTCTGCCCGAACACGAAAGTGGAATCTCTCTCGCGGATCATTCACACGACCTCCGCTGATTCGTATTCCGCTCCTGAGATCGACGTCAACGGGCCAGCCTACATTCTGCCAACGGGTGGGACGACTTCCAGCCCGAAGGCGGTCACGTTGTCGCATCGCAACCTGATGGCCAACGCCACTCAGATTTCGGAATGGTCCGGCAACTTCGCGGGACGGGAGACATTCTTGTCTGTGCTGCCGTTTTTCCATAGCTACGGCCTTTCAACGTGCTTAATGACGGGGACCTATCTCGGAGCGACATTGGTCTTGCACCATCGCTTCCGAACGGCGTCTGTCTTGCGACTCATTCAAGATCACCGTCCGACAGTGTTTCCCGCGGTTCCTGCGATGCTCTCCGCTCTAAACGGAATGTTGGAGAAGTCACCAGCGAAGTTGACGTCTATCAGAGCGGTCATTTCAGGGGGAGCGGCGTTGCCGCAAACCGTCGCAGAGAAGTTTTCCGAGATGACCGGCGCCGCCGTGGTCGAAGGCTACGGTCTGTCGGAAGCGAGTCCGGTGACACACGCCGGCCCGCTTGATGGTACCGCTCTGCCCCGAACCATTGGACTGCCGCTCCCTAACACGGACGCCCGCATTGTCGACGTCGCCACGGGAACGGAAACACTGCCGTTCGGCGAAGTCGGCGAATTGGTGGTCCGCGGACCGCAAGTGATGCTTGGATACTGGAACGCCCCCGAAGAGACTGCCAAGGTCATTCGTGACGGATGGCTGCACACTGGCGACCTCGCGACCTGCGATGAGAACGGATTCTTCCGCGTCGTGGACCGAAAGAAAGATTTGATCATTACAAATGGTTTTAACGTTTACCCGACTGACGTCGAAGAGGTGCTGAGAAAGTATCCCGGCGTGGCTGACGTGGCCGTCGTGGGGATTCCCAATGAGGACCATGGCGAACTCGTGAAAGCGATCGTTGTCATGCGATCTGGGAAAACGTTGAATCGGTCCGATTTTGATTCCTTTAGTCGTAAGCACTTGGCCGCTCACAAACGTCCGCGCCTTGTCGAAGAGTCGAAAGAACTTCCCAAGAACTTCCTGGGGAAGGTTCTCCGTCGGGAACTTCGCGATTCGGAGCCAATTCCCACAACGTCTACTTAACACATTTGATGATCGCCGTTTAGCCAGTGTCGTTCGGATACTGATCACACGACCAAAACAACGAACTTAGTACACACCATTATTTATGAACACGATTCAACCGGGAGAGCTCCCATGGCTCAACAACACCTCATGAAACCGCTCGTCGTCCTGTCGGGACAGCGAACACCGTTCACCAAAGCTTTCGGTCAGTTGAAGTCTTGCCAAGCAGATCAACTGGGGACGGACGTGCTCAAGGCGACCCTCGCGGAGGGAAACTTGTCCGCTGAGCAACTCGATGAAGTTGTGTTCGGAAACGTCGCGACACCGGTCCATGCGGCGAATATTGCCCGCGTCATCGCCCTCAAGGCGGGGGTTCCCGAGAACCGTCCCGCGCATACCGTCTCCCGAAACTGTGCTTCGGGCATGGAGTCGATCGTCTCCGCGTGGCAGGCGATCGAAGAAGGGCGTGCGGGTGTGATCGCCGCCGGCGGCGTCGAATCGATGTCGAATATCCCCTTCCAGTTCAATGATTCGTTTCGAGACTGGATGATGGGATTTCGGAAGACAAAAGGCTTTGGTCAACTGAGCCAGATGGCGAAGTTTCGGCCATCGATGCTGACGCCCGTAATCGCCTTGCAGGTCGGGCTGACCGATCCGACCTGTGGCCTGAATATGGGAGAAACGGCAGAGATCCTCGCGGAGGAATTTTCCATATCGCGGGAGCGGCAGGACGAGTTTGCGCTGATGAGCCATCAGCGGGCGGCCGCCGCGTGGGAACGGTGTTTTCTCGGTGGGGAAGTGACGGCCGTCGATGTCGAGGGGAAGACAGTCCGCCGCGATGACGGCGTCCGCCTGGAACAGTCGATGGAGGCATTGGCCAAGTTGAGACCCGTCTTTAAGAAAGAGGGGGGGACCGTCACTGCCGGGAATAGCTCGCAACTGACCGATGGAGCGTCTGCACTCATTGTGTCCTCGGAAGATGCAGCGCGTTCGATCGATGCCGAACCTTTGGGAAAGATCCGGGCGTATGCCGTGGCCGGGTTGGATCCTCGCCGAATGGGGCTGGGACCCGTTTACGCGATCGACAAGTTGCTTCGCCTGACCGGGCGGACTCTCGATGATTTCGATCTGTTCGAAATCAACGAGGCTTTCGCGGCGCAAGTGTTAGCTTGCGTAGAGGCAATGAAGTCTATGGACTTCTGCCGTGACAAACTCAATCGTTCGGAGGCAATCGGGGAGATTCCGATCGACCGTCTAAATGTCAATGGAGGCGCGATTGCTCTCGGCCATCCCCTGGGAGCTTCGGGAAACCGATTAGTTCTGACCTTAATGCGAGCACTCAAGGAACGGGGTTTACAACATGGGCTTGCAGCCCTTTGCATTGGCGGCGGACAGGGAATGGCTATGTGGGTGGAGCGTACAGCAAGCTAACACAGAGAACGCCGGGCGACGACAACAAAAATGGAGAACGTTTTTATGAAGACCTACAAAACATGGACTGTCGACGTGAATGACAAAGGTGTCATGACAGCCGTACTTGATCTTCCGGATCATGCTGTCAACGTCTTTAATTCCGCCGTTTTGACCGAACTCAACGAGATCGTGGAGGCGGCCACTCATCAACTCGATAAGGTGCGAATGCTCGTCTTTCGAAGTGGAAAGGAGTCCGGGTTTCTCGCCGGGGCGGACATTCATCGCATCGAGCGGATCAGCTCTCGCGAGGAGGCGGAGGCGATTTTGGAACAGGGTCAAAAGCTGTTCAACATGATCGCAAAACTGCCGATTCCGACTGTGGCAGTGATTAACGGCCCCTGCGTAGGCGGAGGACTTGAGTTCGCCATGGCGTGCAAATATCGGCTCGCGGTGAACGACGGTTCGACGAAACTGGGTCTGCCGGAAGTCAAGCTCGGGCTGATCCCCGCGTGGGGCGGAACGCAGCGGCTTCCCAAGTTGATTGGGATGTCGAATGCCTTGCCGATGATGCTGGAGGGCAAATTGATCGGAGCCGATAAGGCGTACCGTCTCGGTTTGGTCGACGGACTCCTCTCTTCGACATCAGACGATGTCGGACTGAGAGCGTTTATTGATGCTCGACTCGGGCGGCAACCCTTGGCAAAAACGAAGCGGTCTTGGACGCGGTGGATGCTGGACGCGACGACGATCGGCCGCAAACTGGTCGTCTCCACGGCACGCAAACGATCTGCCAAGATGGCCCGCCATTACCCCGCACTTGCCCGAATCATTGAAGCGACGGCGATCGGAGCGAGTTCGACCGATGTCAGTGATTCCGGCTTACGCGCTGAGCGAGATGCGTTTCAAGACCTGCTGTTTGGATCAGTCGCGCCCGAGTTGATCCGACTGTTCTTACTGCAAGAGCAGGCCAAGAAGTCGTCCGTCTGGACGGACGGCGCGGAGGGAGTGCCCGTGCGAAAGTTGGCTGTGATCGGTGCCGGGACAATGGGGGCCGGGATCGCCCAACTGGCCGCATCGCGAGGACTCGATGTTGTCCTGCAAGATATTGAACAACGGTTCGTCGACCGGGGAATGGAGACCATTCGAGAGCTTTTCAAAAAAGCTGTCCGTAAGAAGGCACTGTCTCAAGAAGACGCCGATGCTGCGCTGGCTCATGTCACTCCTCGTGTGGGATGGGACAACAAAGCGGATCTTGACTTGATGATTGAAGCGGTCATCGAACAACCGAAGGTGAAGCAAGAGGTTTTCCGTGCTGCTGACGAGAGCTTGCCGCTGCACGCGGTGCTGGCGTCGAACACCTCGGCGTTGCCCATTGATGACATGGCGACCGCAACCGCCCGGCCCGAAAAGGTCGCTGGCCTGCATTTTTTCAATCCCGTCCACAAGATGCCGCTCGTCGAGGTAGTGCGGACCGGCTCGACCAGCGAGGGAACCATTGCCACGCTCGTCAACGTCGCCAAGAAACTGGGGAAGACGCCGATCGTCGTTCGGCAGTCTCCCGGTTTCCTGGTGAACCGGATTCTGTTTCCGTACCTCGATGAAGCGGCACGAATGGTCCTCGAAGGGGTCGACATCCGCGAGATCGACAAGGCGGCCAAAAAGTTCGGGATGCCGATGGGACCGGTCGAACTGCTTGACGTGGTCGGGTTGGACATTGCCGCCGATGTGTCCGAAACACTGACGCCCCTCGCGACCGAAGACAGTCCAGCTCCCGGTCTGTTCCAGATGATGGTCGCCGCCGGTCATCGGGGACAGAAATCGGGGCAGGGGTTCTACCACTGGAAGGATGGTCGCCGTGAAGCTCCCGTGGAAATCCCGGATCTTGTCGAGAAGCCAGAGGCCATTGAGATTGATGATTGGAAGGTCGATGGAGAAGTGCTGTCTCCCATCCAGCAGAGGCTCGTCCTCGCGATGTTGAATGAATCGACCAAGGTCCTCGCGGAGGGAGTCGTTGAAGAACCCCGGATGGTCGACCTGGGAATGGTCCTGGGAACCGGGTTCGCACCGTTCCGGGGAGGCCCGATGCAGTGCCTCAAACGTTGGGGACCGGAGCGAGTTCGCGAGAGATTGGAGCATCTGGCCGAACACCTCGGCCCCAGATTCCGTCCATGTCAACGAGAGGAACATTCACAAATCGTGTCTCGAATAGTCAATTAGCTCACCCCGAACAAATTCCTGGACAATTGCGGAGGTCTCCCTTTGGAGTGCTCCGACTCGTCGGAGCTTTCATTCGAACGCAGGGTTCGCTGCAACAGTCCAATTTTCGAAGTGAATCCAAGCTGAGTTTAAGGAAAAGCGGTGACGAGTCACCGCACTCCAAAGGCATTTGAAAATTCGCCCCTTACGAGGAGACAACCATGGTCACCACCACGAAGAAACCGGCTGACAACAACAAACACTCGGAGACGCCCAAAGCCGCCGCTGTTCCTTCCTTTGCGGAAACGGCGATGCGGCTGGGAGGCAAATCGGAGCAGGAAGCCCGGAGTATGGGGGCCGTTGACGCGGCCGATGAACAGGTCGAGGAACTGTACGCGCCCCGGTATCAGACGACGGCCAGCCCCGTCCATCGGGCCGTCTGGGATCGGAGTCTGCCAGTCGAGATGTTCGGCTTCAATGAGCCGCCGCTGAAGCCATCGGTCGAAGCGGCGGAGGTCATGTCGCACTCTTACGATATTGTTCGCAGCCATGCGTACCACAAGGACCTCATCGACGAGCATGGCAAGATCACGGACGAAGTTCTCGGCGAGTTGGGCAAGGCCGGGTACTGGGGACTCCTCGTGGACAAGGAATACGGCGGCAGCGGAGCGCCGTTTACCCAGTTTGCCAAGTTCCTGACGCGGATGGCGACCGTCGATCCGACCATTGCTGGCTTGGCTTCGGTGCATGCCTGTATCGGGGCTGTCGATCCCGTTTCCACGTTTGGCAACGAAGAACAGAAGCGTCGATTCCTGCCGAAGCTCGCCTCCGGAGAGAGCTTGTCCGCTTTCGCTCTCACGGAACCGGGGGCGGGCTCGGACCTGACCGCCCTGCGGACTCGTGCCGTCCGCGATGGCGATGTCTACCGTCTCTACGGAGAGAAACTGTTCATCACCAACGTCCGCCCAGGACGAACGGTCGGCGTCGTCTGTCTCATCGAGGGCAAACCGGCGGTCTTGATTGTTGATCTTCCAGAAACGGAGACTCCCGAGTTCCAACTTAAGAAGTATGGCCTCTACGCTCTCAAACATGCCTACAACCAAGGGATCATTTTCAACGGCCTGGCAGTACCTGCCGAGAATCTGCTCGATCCTGGTCGTGGGGATGGGTTAACGATTGCTTACCATGGCCTCAATCGAGGGCGCGTCGCGTTGTGCGCGAATGCGTCGGGAACGATGCGAATGATGCTCGCGAATTTGCTGCCGTGGGCTCAGTTCCGGGAAACCTATGGCGAATCGATCGTCAAACGGGAACTTGTTCGCCGGCGGATCGGCCACCTTGCTGGACTCATCGTCGCTTGCGATGCCCTCACCGAGTGGTGCGCCGGTCTGTTGGACATGGGCTATCGCGGAGAGATGGAATGTATCATCGCGAAGATCTTCGGCAGCGAAGCTCAAAAAGAGGCGACGATCGAGATTTCCATGAAAACGCATGGGGGACGGTCGTTCCTGCACGGCCACTGGTTTGGCGATAACGTCCATGACCTTCTCGCTCCCTGTATCTACGAAGGGGAAGGGGAAATGCTCGGCATGGCCTTCTTCAAATCGTTGGTCAAGGAGCATGGCCGCCGCTACTTCGAACCGATTGGGAAGACGTTGCATGCGAAGGGGATTCGCCATCCGAATCTGGCGAACCCGGCCCACGCGTGGGCGCTCAAAGGTCCGCTCACGAACTACGCCCAGTGGATGCTGACCGAAACGGCTCGACTCACGGTTCGTGGAACGGATTCCAGTTTCTTCGCTGGGTTCCACGCCGATGGCAAGGACAATGCCCGGGCGTTGCATTCGTTGTGGTCGCACTTTGACTTCGCCGCGAAGTTCCTGCGGAACTCCCGTTTGGAGATTTCGCAAGTCATGCGGACTCATCAGTTGAAGCTCCCCGACCGACAATGCCGGATGTCCGAACTCTCGGCACGAGTGCAGGCGGGAGTTGTGATTCTGTGCACGTCGCTCTACGGCGGCCGTCAAAGCGATCCGCTCACTCGGCAAGCGGCGGACGTCGTCTGTTCGCATCTCCGTCGGCAGCTGACCGGCAAGCGTGCGAGTGATCGTGATCTGAAGAAGATCGTCTCTCTCGGCGGTCACATCGCCGAGGGGGGCTTCGAACAGATCGCCGGCATTCCTGAAGCGGAGATCTTAATGCCGTATGAGAAGTGAGACGAGTGCGATCTTCGAAAGTCAATCACCCGTTTCGCAGCGTACTTCAAGTTCGCTGCGAAACGGTTTATCATTTTGGGTCGCCGCGTCTTCAGTGGATGAGCGATGCTGGAAGGCCCGTTCATCATCTCGGGGTCACTCCGAGGACACCTGTTCAACCTGACCATGGCAGCGCGAGCGGCACTCCGCGACGACGGAGATCCGCTCGCGCGAACACAGCGCCGGTGAGGACGCGGCGATTTTCAATTCGAAATTCGTTTCGGGAAATCAGTCTTGGGGCAACAATCGCGACGGCTGGCCGAGGCGATCGCACAAACGGTCCTCAACGGCCCATTCGCCTTCGATGCGATTGTGTCCCGTCTCAAGAGAATCACCCCGGGACCCTGTCTGCGGGGATGGAAGCAACGGGTCGCAAGGTCGGTCCTGGATCGATTCGGGGAAGGGGGCGGGGTGCCCTCCCTCTTCACGCTTAGGCAATATCTCATTGACTCCGGACTGTTAATCGATGTCGAGGCGGACGACTTCCCCGAGGATTGGATCGATGAAACTGAAACAACGATCATTCGCCCGGACCGGGTTCCGCATGCCGTCTTCTGTCCACGGATCGCAGCGTTTCAGAATCTCGGACTTCCGGAATGGACGACCACCCGAGAACTTGCCGATTGGTTTGGTCTGACCGATGGGCAACTGCTGTGGCTCTCGGGGGGACGACGCTCGGATGGCAAGTCGGCGTTCGAAAGGTACCGGCTCAAATGTCAGCGATCATCGTCTGGCAAGGTTCGCTGCTTGGAAGTTCCCCGATCGATGTTGAAGTCCATACAACGGGAACTCAATCGCGATCTGTTGACGCGCATTCCGATTCATTCATGTGCCCATGGCTTCGTCCCGGGACGATCGATTCACAGCTATGTCGAGCCTCACGTCGGACAGGACGTGATTTGGAAGACCGACCTCGCGAACTTCTTTCCATCGATCACACGTTCCCGAATTGAAGCCCAGTTCCGCCTTTTCGGGTATCCGGACGCGGTCGCGAGAACCTTGTCGGGACTGATGACAGTTCGACAAGATCGAACGAAGATTGAAGAGTTGTCGCAGCAGTTTCCTCGGGATCAGTTCCGAGACCTGGCGAGTCTGCTGACGCAGTCCCACCTTCCCCAAGGGGCACCGACCTCTCCGGCTCTCGCGAATCTGGCGGCGTACCGGTTGGATTGCCGCCTGTCAGGACTCGCGACCAAGTTTCACGCGAATTATACGCGGTACGCGGATGACTTGACCTATTCCGGTGGGCAAAGGTTTCAACGGAGCCTGGATACGTTTCGCGTGCACGCGCTGGCCATCATCGTGGATGAAGGCTTTCGGAACCGTTTGCGGAAGACGCGGGTCATGATGTCGAGCCGTCGGCAGACCGTTGCCGGGTTGGTCATCAATCAAACTCAGAATGTGCCCCGCGAAGAGTATAAGACCTTGAAAGCCATTCTGTTCAATTGCCGTCTGCATGGTCCCGCGTCCCAGAACCGCGATGGGATCCCCGACTTCCAGGCCCACCTCCGCGGCCGGATTGAGTTTGTCCGTTCGGCGAATCCTGAACGAGGCGAGAAGCTGATGGCGATGTTTGAAGAGATTGAGTTTCACGCGGAAACGTGATTCAGCGCGGCGTTGTCTCTTCATTTTCTGTTTCAAGGTGCCGTCGCGTCTTTGCAAACGGTTGACGAAAGCCGTCGCCACGGGAAGGGGCGACCGTGTACAATGTCTGAAAGCGACTCAGAAAAGCATTTGACGGAACAGAAGGGAACCGGATGTCCATTCGCGATGATGTTGAGGCTCAACTCAAGGGGTTGGTGGGTGCGGCGATGCCGGCGACGTTGCAGGCATCGGATGCGACAGGGGTCACTGTTTATATCGATCTGTCGGCGGTCGACACCATGAGTTGCCAATTCTCGGAACTCTCAATTCTGGTCCCGTCTCTGCAGAACGCACCCTTTGACAAGCTCAAGAAATGGGCCGCCGATCTAAGCCAGCGAATTACCTATCTGCTGGAAAACATCGGGCCGCTGGAGTTTGATCCGGCGAACGGACAGGTGCTGATCCGCTCGACGCCGCCGCATCAATTGGCGTCGGGAACGCAATATTACGAGATCATGCTCTCATCGTCCGGCAACGGCAACTTTACGCTACGACGATACAAGTCGGTTGCGGGGCAACCGGGAAGGATCGCCGCCGACTTGCAGATGACGCACGAAGTGTTGCTGCGACTTGTCGAGGATTTACTCGACACAATGCCCTGATCCGTTATTGATGGATCTCACTCAGTGTGCCAGAGGCGTCGGCGAAGGTTTCGCGTTCGACTCCCATCGCGTGGGCCATGCTGAGCAGGACATTGTTCATCGGCGGATGGTTGTCTGGATCAAAGGCGACATGCTGCCCATGCTGGAGACCGAGTTCCTGTCCGCCGGCAATGATCGTTGGAATGTTTTTCGGCGAGTGCTCACCCCCTTCCCCCGAGTTCATCCCGGAGCCAAACAGGACGACGGTCCGCCCCAGCATGTTCCCTTCCGCTTCGCTCGTGGATTTGAGGAACGTCAGGAATCGATCGAGCCTGGCGAGATGAAAGCGGTCGATGACGCCCAACTGTTTGAGCATCCCGGCGTCTCCCCCATGGTGAGAAAGCTCGTGATGGTTCTCCCCGCCGCCGCCATATCCGCCTGCTTCGCGAGACCATTCATAGGTAATGACGCGGGTCGTGTCGGTCAGAAAGGCGAGGTAAGAAAGTTCCAGCATCACGTCGATCCACATCGGCCGGTCGTGGGCGTTGTGTGGCTGGCTCCCGAGTTGGAGATGTTTGGAGTCAATCTCGGGCTTGGGGATGTCCACCCAGTCTTCGAGCCGATGGACACGGTCCTCAGTTTCGCGAACGGAGGTCAGATACTCATCGAGTTTCCGTTGATCGGATGTCCCGAGTCGCCGATGGAGAGCCTGTGCATCCCCCAGCACGCTGTCGAGAATCGATTTCTTCTCCGCATATCTCCTCAGCGTCGCTTGCCGATCAGCCGCGGTCTCGGGAACGAACAGCCGTTCAAAGAGTCGCTTGGGAGAGTTCTCGGCGGGCAGGGGAGTTCCGCTCCGGTCGAACGAGAGAGTATGGCTGTGACCTGCCGAACCGGTGCCGGACTGGTCGGAGAGTTGCAGCGAGGCGAAGCGCGTTTGCTTGCCATGGACTTCGGCGACAACCTGATCGATGGACTGGGAATTCGCATAGTCGCTCCCAGGGACGGCTGTCAGATCGGCTCCGGTGAGCCAGGTATCGGCCCCGCTGTGCCCCCCTTGGGACGCGGGGTGGCCGATTCCCGAGATGACGGTGAAATCCTCGCGATGCTGTTCGAGTACGGAGAGCGTGGGGGAGAGTTCGTAATCGCGACCCGATGTTTTCGGCGTCCATTCCAGGATGTTGACGCCGTTGGGAATGTAGCAGCAGATCATCCGAGGCTGCCGTGCCTGCGATTTCGCCAAAGGAGCGAACTTCGACGGCGCCGCTTGAACTCTCGGCAACATCGCATCCAGCAACGGAAGACTCATTGATACCCCCACTCCGCGAAGGAAGTGGCGTCGAGAAAGCGGTTTTCGTGCGATCATGAACATGAGGCAGTCCCAAGAGACGTTATCGGAGCGCCCCATCATATCTGATCGAGTCGAGTTGCGGCCATGCAAAACCGGTCTTTCACAAACCTGCACAACCCTGCAATTGACCGCGATCAAGCTTCCATGAGCACGGCGAGCGGCTCCGTTTTTTCGAATCGTTCGCAGATGATCTTTGCCACCGCCAGCATCGGCACGGCGAGAAATGCGCCACTGACGCCCCAGAGCCATCCCCAGAAGACCAGTGAGAGCAGGACCAGGATGGGGTTCAGACTCATGGATCGCCCCAGGATCGCCGGGGTGATGACATTGCCCTCGAGTGACGTCAGCATCGCGAAGATGACGGGAGGAACGGCAGCGAACGCCAGTGAGTCAAAGGTGATGACCGACACGACGGCAATGATGACGAAACCGATGACGGCTCCGAAGATGGGCACATAATTGAAGAGTGTGGCCATCAGCCCCCAAAGCGCGGGGTTGGGCACACCCAACAGCCACATGGCGATCCCCACGGCAACGCCCAAGAGGATGTTGATGATCGTGACCGTCAGTAAATAGGAGGCGATTCCTCGTTCGATTTCATAGACCAGTTCCACGGCGCGCTTCTTCTCCGTCCACGAGCTGATTAAGTGGAGGACGTTATTCAGCAGCGCATCGCCCGCTGACAGGAAGAAGAAGCTTAAGCAGATGACGAGCACGAGGTTGCCGACGAGAAAACCCGTGTTGCTGAGCACGGAGAGTCCTGTCGCGTATCCTGGGGCGCGGACTTCAACGGGGACGGGTTCTTCTTCACTGTCCCCATCGGCAATGTCCTGAACCTGCGAAGACGCTTCCGACAGGCTGGACATGCTGCCTTTCAGCGAATCGATCTTGGTGCGGACGGTGGCCGCCTGACGGGGGAATTCCTGAATCCATTCTCGTGCGGGGTCAAGCAGGTTCAGTCCAACGGCCGCGATCGACAGGAATATGAATAGCAGGGTGAGAAAGGCCCCAGCGGTGTCCGAAATACGATACTTACGCAGCCGACGCACAATGGGTCGGAGTGTCAACGCGAGCAACAACGAAAACGCCGTGGGAATGAGGATCACCTGCGCGGCATACATCGCTGACAGGATGGCAAGAGTCGCGAGGATGATCAGTGCGACCGACTCGCGAGTTTCCAGCCGAATGAGGGAGCCGTTGTCCGGGGCGTTTTCGACCTCCGCGACCGCCCCGTTGCCCAAGTTCGCGGATGGATTGTCTGGATCCTCGACCTGTCGTGTGGAGGAGACCTTTTCATCTCCAAGCTCAGAAGCTTGTTGTCTGTTTTGGTCGGCTAGGATTGTTCCGTTTTTCGTCGGGGTTTCATCGGAATCCTCCACCACAGCGACCGCTCCGTCTTTTCGGGTATGAACACGCACATGGGGCTTAGGAGTTGACGCCGCTCGGAGTTCGGAGAGGCGTTCGTCTCGGTGCTTACGAAACCAAGAGTTGGGGAGAGACATGTTCGGCAGACATCCTGGGCCGGGTGGTGGGGCAAGAAAAATCGGCCGGGGACGGCCCCGACCGATGACGATTGATGCATTGAGATGGAGGGGGGAACCTCCGGTTGCCGCTCACTGGTGGTCGCGGACCATCTCCGCGAGTTTGTTCGGATTGGGGATGCCGTTGGCAACAATCTCCATGTCATCCTGACCGGAACTGGAGATTTCAATTCGTCCCACATGAAAGAGGCGGTCAAATACGTTTTGCTCAACTCGGAGGTTACGAACGTCGTCGTGTTGGACTTCAGAGGTGGATTTTGAGAGCAGACCTCTGCGGTAAATGGTGCGATCCGTCGTCACAGTGAGAGTGACAAACCGAGTTTGAACCCACCAGGCCACGAGAACCGCGATTCCCGCGACCGCCATGGCTCCGCCAGCGGCCAGTGCGAGACTTGACGAGATCAGCGCGTCTCCGTTGACGGCAAGCGATGAGGGTTGAACGAGGGACGTGATCGCGACGACTCCGCCGACAATTGCCAGCCCGACCGTCAACGCGAACTTCCCAGGATGGTTGCGGAACATCGCCGGATGAACCTCCGCGACCGGAAACTCATGTTCGCTCGCGTGGTCGATAATCGGCGTCCCCTGAGTGTCAGGATCATCTGGACTCGCAGAGATCGGACGGGCGTGTGGCGGATCCGCGTGAAAGGGGTTGCCGCACGAAACACAGTCGACTTGTTCGCCGATCAAAGCCCGTTCCACGCGATTCTTCGCCCGGCAGAAGGGGCACTCGTAAGTAATGGGAGCCTCATGGACTCGTTCGTCATGGGCAGTGGACATCGGGTTTTCCTGTCTCTGTGGGGCAGACATAGGTTCACGGCATCTTTGCGTATCGGAAACTGGCGGCTGACACTCGGCACGAAACCGACGCCCGGACCGCCGTGTGCATCGTCGTTCTTAGTTCGAGTCGTCCGTAGACTCGTTCCGTTCGAATGCGAGCTTGGCGAATCGACGGCTGCTCACAAGGACGGTCCGTTGTCGACCAGAAAGGCCTCGAGCGCGACGCTCACGTTCCGAGTCACTCCAGCCGGACTGGATGGCGCGGCACTCTTGGCGAATCTCGGATGGGGAAGGAAGATAGACATCCTTTCGGTCCCGGTCGCCAACAAGCATTTCCTTCGAAGAGTTGTCAGTGGTATGGCATCCCGCATTGATCGGAGGCATGTGATTCGTCCTGATGATATCGAGTGAAAGTCTCTTGAAGACGGTTGATATTGCTTCGTACCCCGTTGCAACGGGACCGCCTTCCCAGGGGAGTTAGGCAAGCCTCGTGCCGAACCAGAGAAATCGCTGGGAACTTTCATCGAACGCCGCCCGCCTCTTCGAATCCTGCATGGGATCCCTGGGGAGAAGCGGCAAGGACAGGGGGAATACACGAGGAAAAGATCGCGTTGCCCAGTGACAGTGGCCCGTTCTTTCGAAAAGGATGGGGGTCCAATTGTTAGAGGAAACGTGGACTTCCCGCCAGGGTTTCCTCCATCGAAAGGCCCGAGATTGGTGGTTTCCGTACCGGAGTGGCTGGTCGACGATCAACCAGGTCCGACACGTCGGGAGACATTTCTGGCGGCGAAGCACGATCGGCATCGTGCAGGTTTTGAAGAGATTCCAACGAATCGGGAAGCGACGGGGATCAATGGCTCGCTCAGCAAATAATCTGGTGAAGCGACTCTCTCGCCTTCACTTCTTCCCGTTGTGAATTGAGGGCGTCTTAGCAGTCGATCTCGTGGTGTTTCGTCGGTCAAGTTCGACTCTCAACACAATTGGCACAGCTCGTGCATCCAAGGCTCTTCCGTACTCACGGCATTCCTCGCTCACGGACTCTGTTCCAGTGTTGTGAGAATGTCTCAAGCAATATCCAAATCGGGAGACCATCATGTTGAGTTGGGCACTGACTTTTTTTGTGATCGCATTGATCGCCGCCGTATTTGGCTTCGGGGGAATTGCGGCCGGAGCCGCATCGATCGCCAAAATCTTGTTCGCCGTCTTCATTGTTCTGTTCCTCGTCAGTTTGGTTGCGGGCGTCGCACGCAGGCCGACCGTCTAGTTGAACGACGTTTTGCATCGAGCGGTGCTACGGTGGGGGGGAACCCTCCCGAGCCCGCTCTTTTGCTTCTCCCCGCTCTCTCAGCTTCTCTCAAGCGATCTACGCTAGAAAACAGCCGGCATTCCACTGCCGCTTTGTTCAGAATAGGAATGAAAAAATGGTGACTCGCCAAGAACTTGCTGGCCATTGGAACGAAATCAAAGGCCGTATTCGCGAACGCTGGGGGCAGATCAGCGATGATGAACTCCAGCAGGTCCAGGGAGACTCGGAACAACTCCTGGGGTTGATCCAGCAGAAAACTGGCCACACCCGCGAGGAAGCCGAGGAATTCTTCGACTCGATGTTCGAAGATACGAATGATGTGCGAGCGAAGATTCGCAAGACGGCTGATGAGTATGCTCACCGAGCCCAGGATGCCTTCCGTGAAGGCTACGACCAAGTGAATGAAAATGTGCAGGTCGGGTACCGGGAAACTGAGCGAGCCGTCCGCGCTCGCCCCGTCGAATCCGTGATGACCGCGTTCGGCGTTGGCGTTGTCGCTGGCGTCGTTGTGAGTCTGTTACTGAAACCGACTCGGCGCTAATTCATCGCCTTAGAAGGGGACGAGGGAAGACTCAAGTATCGGTCTCTTCCCGCGAACAGTTGATTTCCTTTCAGAATGAGGATGCCGTCATGGACAAGACTTTCCAACACCGTTTCCAAGACATGCGAGAACAGGCTGAAGGGGGCGTTGATACGGCCCAGGAATGGATCGCAGACATGGTCGAGCCCCGGCCGATTACCACTCTGTGTACGTCTTTCGCTGCTGGCCTTCTGACCGGCGTTTGTGTGGGGGTTGTGCTCTATGAGCGATCGAGACCACGAAGTCGCTACTCCAAGTTGAAAGACTTCGAGGAAGAAATGACCCATCGAATTTCTGATGCGGTTCAATCGGCGCTGCCGTCGTCTTGGCGGTAAACCAGATTTCAATTGACAACTTCAGAGTCGACGTCGATATCGAAGACCTATTGCGAGAAGAACAGTTCATGAGCGAGACCACCGAAGCGGAACGCATTCAATATCGCATGAATCGAATCCGTCGTCATCTGAGCGGCGAGGTCGATGGAGTCGTCGGCAGTGCCGAACAATTATTGGACTGGCGATATTACGTTGAGAGAAACCCGTTCGCCTGCGTTGCGGTGTCGGCCATTGCCGGATTTTTCCTCGTCCCGGGGCCGCGTGCTCCAGTGGAAAGGCGAATTTATCTCGACGCGGACGCTGCCCGGGAGCTAGCGAAAAATCGACGGGAAGACATTGTCGTTCACCACGAGGAGGGGGCTTCTCCAGGTCTGCTGAAGTCTGTTGCACTGATGGCGAGCAACGCGCTTGTCCGGGCGGCGATCGCGCAATTCGGACAAGTGGTCGGCAAGCAAATTTCGTCAAGCCTTCCAGCGGACGGCAGGCATGGATAACCGTATCGGTGTCGGAACGGTGCTTCGTCGCGATGAATTGGTGAAAAACTCCTATTGGTCACCACTCCCGCTTTCAACCCAAACGGGTTCGAAATGTGAGAATTCCTCTCAATGAGGTGAATGAAAACATGATTCATTTCGGAAAGACCCAGCAGCCAAATTCCGACGGGATGGCATTGACGGAAGTCGAGCATCCACAAACTCCCCCGGCGGACAAGATTTCGAACGTCGCTTTAGAAAAGGTGGAACAATGGATCCGTCACAATCCCGCACTTTCGTTGGCGACCGGAGTCGTTCTGGGGATTGCAATCGGTTTCGCGATCAAGAGACGGCTGTAGACGCGGAGACAGAGCCGGTCAGTGCCGCGAAAAATTTCCGTGTGAACGTGGCGGCTCTCGCCTACGACATCCTCAAACTTGCCGATCTGCAACTTCAATTGGCGAATTGCGATTTCCAAGAGTTCTGGCGACGCGCTCAACCCGCACTGGCAGTGTTGATCTTTGCTGGAGTGCTTCTGGTCACGTCCGTCCCCATCCTCATGGAGGCGGTCACTTCCTGGCTGATTCGAACTTGGGCTTGGTCCCCACCAATCGCCTACCTCATCGTCGGGAGCGTCCCCGCATCCGTGGGAGCAACCTGTTTCCTTATTGGCATCCGCCGTCTGACATCGGCGGGTTCACAATTTTCGCGAACGCACAATGAGTTGCGAGAAAACATCGCATGGTTGCGGTCGATTGTTCACGACAAGTGAACCCCCTGAGCTAAGAAGGGCTCTGGCCGAGATTGTCGGACATGAGCTGAAATGTTTTGGACTTTTCCCTACTACGTCAAAAGGAGATAGCGGCCGTGCCCCACAGCACCCATTCTTCCCAACCACATACTCGATCGATCCGGACGGATAACACCATGGTTGTCGAGAGACCTTTGTCCCATCCGCTCGAATGTGCTGTCGACACCTTGAAGGCTCACATGCGTGAGAAACCCGAGGTGGCCGCCTTATGGTGCTTCGGTGTGGGATTCGTCCTCGGGTGGAAGTTGAAGCCCTGGTAAATCAGCCAACTTTGATCGTTTTCCCAATGACGCGATGCTTGGTCATTGCCGGATCGCTGTCGGCCGAGTTTCGTCATGTGCGAGACACTGGGAAGCTATCCGGAAAGTCCGATGACACGCTGTATCTGGTACGAACCCGTGACCATGACCACTCGATATCGTAAAGACACCGACAATTCCGGATAGACTCTGAACCGAACCAGGCGGAACTGACAGCCCGACTCGTCGTCGCCAACGTTCGCTCCATCTTCGACTGAAACTGGCTCCATGCTCCGGAGAGTGTCGGTCAGCAATTGAGTGGTTTGTAGGTTGTGGAGGTGGTTCCGCGGGCGTCGGGGGAATCGGGTGGTCGAAGCGGTCGGTTTCGAGCCGACCATCATCGGGGGAGGGGGCAGGGTGAACTGGGGGGACGGCTTCGCCTCCTTCGAGCACATCGTTCCTGAACATCTCGGTCCCTTTGACTCGCAGGGGCATCTGTTCGACCAAAGACTCCATCGGGGCTCTGATCACCGGAGATTTTGGTGACCGAAGGGCCGAACCATTCATGCGCGAACTGTTTTTGGTCTGTTCGCGGTGACCGTCATGGTCGACTATGAGCGGACGCTTCTCAACGAGAGTCTGCCCCGGCCCTAGACCGTGCTCGTCCAGACAGGTTTGCAACAACTGCCCCGTTTTTCCCGAAGCTGTTCTTTTCCCGAGGCAGTTCAACACGACCATCCATGGCCGACTCCATTGAGAAAATGGCGTCTTCTCCAGGCCTCCTGAATGTTCCTACCTTCTCAGGGATTGCCAGTTTTTTCCATTGGCGATTTTTCATGTCCGTCCCAATCACAGAAGCTGGCCTACAACCCCAGAGGACAAAGAAAACTCAGACCACGGTGATCTTGTCAAACAAGAAAACCGGGGTTAGACTCAGGGATTCACGCCAATTCAGTTCTATGGTCCGAAGAGGCCCGCGCAAAAGGTTGAAAGAATATGGGAGTCAAGAAGTCAGGAAAAGGCCGTCGGAAGCTGGGACGTAAGAAACGCCGGATGCGCGCTAAGATTCGCCACCGCAAGGGTTAAGCCCTGCTGGTTAAGCCCTGCCTGCGGCGATCGGTCCTGTGTCTGTCCGGCGAGGTCGTTGGGCCGTGTGGGAATGTCTGCCGTCTTAATTGCTGGATTTCGAACGTGGAGTCCCTCGATGCATCTGGATCGAGGAGGTCGTTTCTCTATTTGCTCCACCTTCAGAGATCGCTGACACCGATTTCCAAGAGTCGGAGACACTCGAAAGACGACTCTGAAACTGGGAATCGCGATCGTCGAGTCTCCGGAGACCCATTTGAGTCATTTCCAAAAAACAGAAAGCCCTACCGCAAGAACGGTCGGGCTTTCTGGCACCTGGAGTCTCGGACGAACCGAGTCTGCAATGTTCTCAGCAATTGTCATGAGCAGACGGGGAGTGGAGTCCGTTCCATCTCCCTATCCATGCTCTAGAGCTGATTAGTAGTCGGCAGGTCCGGCACAACGAATCAGATGATCATGGTCGATGTAGACCACTTCTTCTGTCTGATCGACATGAGTAAACGGGACCGGCCAATGTGAACGGATCGTCTTTTCAAAGTAGACCGTGCACTTGTAGTGGCAGTGGTGAATCCGTGCCGGGCCAACATGCGGATAGAAGCGGCACTCGTCAATTCGGTCGACGATCGGCTCGACCACCATGCGGACGTTGTTTCGGAAGGTCTCCGCGAGGAACGGAAACCCGCCTGAAACATCATCCGGAAGTGCCCGGTAGATCTCATCCGGTTGCGGAGGATCGAGACAGAAGAGAGGAGCATTTTCCCCTTCAACCGGCTCCAGAATCGGTACTCGCTTGTACCGCTCCTCCTCCCAGTACGTGTCTTCAATCTTCTGACTGAAATACGGAGTCACCGGGATCAACGGAGTCGTGACCCAGAATTCCGAGAAGATTAAAGCGTCTTTGGCAAACCAATACATCATAGCACAACCGCTGTTCGGCAAAGTCACACATGCCAACGCGGCGCACAACAACAATTTCTTCACCTGATTTTTCCAGGTTGTCATCTGATCGCCTCCAGGTGCTCGATGACGTCCTTGAGAGGAAGTTCTCCCAACGGGCAAACCCTGCCAACCGGCTTCCTCCCATCCGACATCCTGTTTATCGTTCGCCCTGTTCCCTGAACTTGTGAAAATATTCGGGATTTAGGGGATTGTTCGATCGCAGGGATGCTGCGGGATTGAACGAATGGTAGAACAGGAAAGAGGGGCAAGATCGGTAGTGAAGTGGAGGATGAGTTGAAGTCAGCGAGAGCCACCTCAAGATGCGAGATCTTCCGAATCGACTTCTAATGGCACATCCAGGTCGCTGGCGGATCGGATGAACTCATTGCTGGAAGCATTCTCACTGCGTTTCAAAGGAGCGATCAGCTTCTCCGTCCGTTCGTCGCCGTCGACGGGAGATTCTCCGGGGCCCAAATGAACCCGATATCGCGCACCAGCGAAGGCCAGTTCATCTCCTGGCAATAACGCCCCTCGCGTGACCCGCTGGCCGTTCACTTTTGTGCCATTGGTGCTTCCGAGATCTCGGATAAACAGCAGGCCATCCGTCTTGGCAATCGCGCAGTGCAGCTTGGACACGCTGGAATTCTCAACAATGAAGTCGCAGAGGCCTCGTTTGCGGCCCACAAGCGTCAGATCGCGAGTCAGCGTGATGGGAGCACTGCCATCGATTGGGATCAGTTGGGCCAGCATCTCACCACCAAGTCACAAATCACTGAAGCGGCATTCCCACAATCGCTCAACTGGGTGAGCCCGCTTGTTTAAGGGGGGCGAGACCAATGCGACACCCGTTTCACACGGGACCATCCATCGCGACGGAACCCCATCATCGATTCGTCTCCCAGTTCATTGTGCAGCGCGGATTGGAGGTGTCAATCCCAAACGGAACTCCTCCCTCTTGACCGCTGTGTGGCGAATTCGAGAAACGCCCCCCGGGAACTTTTCCCCTCAATGGCGGCGACGCCGTGAAACCGGTAAAACGATCGGTCAACCGAGTGCCGGTGGCGATCCCTGCAAAATTGAGGTTTTTTCCTGATGCCCTACACAATCAACGGATTTGGGACCACGATCTGTGCGGCACGAGGGCAAATGTCCTGGCACAAAAAGGGATCATTCGAAGCCACGGACTACGATGCGATCGAGTGTGTTTGTGCATTGTATTTGCCATTGATCCCGTTTCGGGCGATCCATGTTTTTGGGAAATCGAGTCAAGGAACGGGGTACAACTACCATCAAGTTCCAATTCAGTGGTCTTGGGGCTTGGTCTTGCGAGCCTTCATCGCCCGTTGGCTTTGGGTTCCGTTCGCGATAGGAGCTTTCTTAGGGGTGTTTCAGGGCTTCGACATCATGGAAGGAAAAGGGGGAGCGAAACCCGAGTTGATCGCAACGATCGCTGGCCTGATTGGATTCTCCCTGCTGGGATGGTGGCTCCTGAAAATCACCGATCGGCGCAACCGCGACCTCCGACGGATCATGGGGCCGAGTGAAGTCGGCAGCAGCGACCCCGCCACCTGGAACAACACGCTGCTCGATTCCCTTCCCGACCCTCAACAACTGGTGGGGGCAACCAGTTTTGAGGCCGCCATTTCCAGATTGAAGTCAGAGGGACACTTCGGACGTGCCATGCTCGCGGCGCGGCTGTGCGTGGCGACGGAAGACCGCGTTCGGGGCGAAGAACTGACGAACGAGATCCTCCGCGATCCGGAAGTACGTGACGCCCTTGCGGAGGTCCATCAGGATCCCAAACTTTGGCCCCAGTATTTCGCCGGCCCGCCGGAACAAAACGTTTCCGCTTCTTCGGCTCCACACCGAGCACCGTCAGTGGAAGCCGGTGACATCGAGTGGAACTAACAAGTCTCATCTTTGTGCGTCCAAGACAACGTCAGTTTAAGAGGACTCGAATGATCCATTTCCGGGGCGCCGAATGGGGATTTGTGGCAGTGACATTACTTGTTGCCGGAATCGTTCCCATCGCCGAAAGTTGCGGTCAACCTCCACGAAGACAGAATGGAATCGAAAATCGGTTTCCAGAAACCATTCGGCGGGTGATGGATCTTCCTTATGCCAATTCGGACAACTCTCGCCAGACCCTGGACATGGTTCTGCCAAAGGAACCCCAGAACGAAACCTTGCCGGTGATCGTCTTTATTCACGGTGGAGCTTGGCGAACAGGGGACAAAAGAGCCGGAATCCCACGCATCGCTCGGCTCGTTGCGACCGGTCACTTCGCCGGGGTTTCGGTCGGCTATCGGCTCAGCCAAGAGGCTCAGTGGCCCGCCCAGATTCACGACTGCAAGGCGGCAATCCGCTGGATCCGTGCTAACGCCGAGAAATATGGCCTCGATCCCGAACGGATTGGCGTTTGGGGAAGTTCGGCCGGTGGGCATCTGGTGTCCGTCCTCGGCACCAGTGGCGAGGTCCCGGAAATGGACGGTCAACTCGGGCAGAGTCCAGAACTTTCCAGTCGCGTCACCTGCGTGGTCGATTTTTTTGGACCGACCAATTTCTTGCTGATGAATCGAACCGCCATCGAGGGAGCACGGCTTGACCACGACGCTCTCGACTCGCCGGAGTCCCTGCTGATTGGTGGAGCGATTCAACAGAACCCCGAAAAGGTTGCCCGTGCCAATCCGATCACCTACGTCACGCCGGATGATCCGCCTTTCCTGATTGTACATGGCACTCGAGATCCCTTGGTCTCCTTCAACCAATCGGAAATTCTGCACGCCGCACTTCAAGCCGCCCAAGTGAGCAGCACGCTCGTGACTGTGGAGGGGGGCGGCCATGGCCAAGGATTCGGCACTGAGGTGGAGGAAAAAGTCCAGCAGTTCTTCGAGCACCACCTCCTTGGTCAGAAGAAGGAATGGAACGATGTCACCGTACCCGCCAGTCGACGCGTTCAACGCTAGAAGAGTCGACGTGGCTCGCCCTTCGTGATTGTCGACCCATCCCAAAACGTTCAACGGGAGATGTTCTTCAAGATGGGGGTTTTTCCAGCGAGGTTGATTGTTCCGCGAGATCCTTCACACTGTGTGGGAGTTAACTTGGACCCAGACTGGAAGGCCCGGCGTGACCCCGCAGGAATTTCGTGAACTGATCCGCCCGACACTCGATGATCACAAACTCTCCCGGTCGGAGCGAAGGGCGCTAACCGCCGTGTTGGAGGAAATTGCTCCTCCGGCCACGCAGTTGGATGTCTATCGGCACGAGGCGTTTAATCTGGCCAGGGAAGACATGTCGTCGGGTTTGGATCGGCCGATTATCGATTGGCTGGAAGATCTTGTCCGCCTGCTCAAACCCGCGAGTGACAGCGCCGGCGAGGTTCAGTCGGAAGCCTGGTTCAGCCCGGGAGATGGCTGTCGTGATCGGATTCGCTCGCTATTCAATCAGGCCCGGCATTGTGTCGACGTTTGTGTCTTTACGATCACGGACAATGAGGTCTCCGAGGTCATCGCGGCGGCGCATAACCGCGGAGTCGAATTGCGGATCGTATCGGACAACGACAAGGCATTCGACACCGGGTCCGATATCGATCGGCTGATTGAACATGGGGTCCCTGTCCGCATCGATCGGACCGAACATCACATGCACCATAAATTTGCGATCTTCGACAATTCCATTCTCGTGACCGGCAGCTACAACTGGACCCGTTCTGCGGCCGCGAACAATGAAGAAAACATTATCGTCACGGGGGACAAGACACTAATCCGCCGGTTTCAACAGACGTTCAATGAACTCTGGGATCGATTCGCCTGAGACGATCTTGTTCTCGGAATTCCCTCTGTCGCCTCGCACAGGATACTCCATGTTACGGCCCCTTCTCCTCGCCCTGCTCGTGATCACTTTCTTGTGGTTGACTTCACACGGAACAGCGGCCGACCGCCCAAACATTGTCGTGATAATCGCCGATGACTTGGGATACGGCGACCTGAGTTGTTTTGGCGCGACCGACTTGCAAACACCACATACGGACAAACTGATTGCCGCAGGGATGAAGTTTACGAATTTCTACGCGAACTGCCCTGTCTGTTCGCCAACACGCGCGGCTTTGCTGACGGGCCGATACCAGGATCTGGTTGGTGTCCCGGGAGTAATCCGGACGCACACGGAGAACAACTGGGGCCATCTGACGGAAGAAGCAGTTCTCCTGCCGAAGTTCCTGGAACCGCTCGGTTACCACACTGCGATTGTCGGCAAATGGCATCTCGGTCTCGCCGCTCCGAACACTCCCAATGCCCGAGGCTTTGACCACTTTCACGGTTTCCTCGGCGACATGATGGATGACTACTACACCCATCGCCGACATGACATGAACTACATGTTCGAAAATGAAACCGAAATCGATCCGAAGGGGCACGCCACCGATTTGTTCACAAAGTGGAGTTGCGATTACATCCGCAGCCGCGGCGACTCCAAGGAACCGTTCTTCCTGTACCTCGCTTACAACGCCCCGCATACTCCCATTCAGCCACCAGAGAACTGGGTGGAGAAGGTGAAGCAGCGGGAGTCCGGCATCAGCGACCGACGCGCGAAACTGGTCGCTTTGATCGAACACATGGACCACGGAATCGGTCAGGTCCTGGCCTGCCTCGAAGAGACCAGCCAGGCCGAGAACACACTGGTCATCTTCACGTCGGACAACGGCGGCCAAGTCGATGTCGGAGCCAACAACGGACCGCTTCGAGACGGGAAACAAAGCATGTACGAAGGAGGCCTGAAAGTCCCGACGGGTGTCCGTTGGCCTGGAAAGATTGCCGCTGGGACGTCGACCGAGTTTCAAGCCATGTCCATGGACATTTTCCCAACGGTTGTCGCCGCCGCAGGGGGAAGAATGGACGATTCGTCCCGGCTTGATAGTCGCAGTTTCCTGCCGACATTGCTGGGAGAATCTCAACAACCCCTTCGCGAATGGTGGTTCTTCCGTCGCCGCGAAGGCGGCATTCGCTATGGGGGAAAAACGATCGAGGCCGTTCGCTGGGGGGATTGGAAGCTGCTCCAAAACAGCCCGTTTGCGCCGTTGGAACTGTACAATCTCAAGGACGACCCACAGGAGCAGAATGATCTGGCCGACAAAAACCGGCAGATGGTCCAACGCCTCAACCATGAACTCCGCAAGGAAATCCAGCGGTATGGCGCCGTCCCCTGGCAGGCGAAACCGTGACCACGTGCCTCGCATGCTCGTTATCAAAAGGAAGTCGTCATTCTCGCTGGAGTCCATTAAGAGACGACTCTTAACATCAACAAGTCCGACTCCGTGAAGTGGCCACAAAGTCGATTTGTCCACCCTGAGACGTACAGACTAACGTGCGTTAATAGTTCACGTTCTCCTATGCATCCGCCACTTCTGCTCCGAGCGACTAACGTAGCGTCGGGTTGTATTGAGATTCGTATGGCCTAGCACCTGAGCAAGCGGCACCTGGAGTCGGCGGCCAAACTGGTCGAATGGTACATCGATCTGTTTCATAACTGGTTTGGGAAGCCCGTCATCGTGGTGGTCGATGGGGCCTGTGCCACGCGGCCGTTTCTCAAACGCATGCAGACCGCCGGAGTGATTCCCCGATGCACAGATCGAATGGGTGGCGTTCTTCTGTGCGGACGGTCGTATCCCGGTGCAAACGATTCTGGAATGCATGGCAGATCGGTCGGCGATCGAGCAGAACTTCCACGATGTCAAGGAGGTTCACGATGCCGGACAGCAGCAAGTCCGCAACGTGTGGTGCAATGTGGCCTGCTGGCTCTTGTGTCTGTGGTTGCATACGCTGGTCGAACTCTGGAAGTGGCTCCGTTCTGGTGCGACTCTCAAACAGCGCAATATCGACCCTGGGAACACCCATCACGCCGTCCGAGCCACACTGACCGCGTGAAAACCATCAAGAAACTTGTTCTCGAAGAGTCAATTTCCCAACTTCCCCGCCCGCAATAATTGAAACGAAAACCTCAAACCTTGTTCCATTCCCTCAAAAAGATTGTCATGTCAGATAAGCGGGTCTCAGAAATCGCGGTATTCGTCAGTCCGCTGACAACAGTTCGATATACTCCTTGGCCTGCTCCGCCGCGGAAGTGCCGGGGTAGTTTTCGACGATTTCTTCCAATCGATTGAGATTACCGCGTTTCGCTCGCTGATTGGGCAGGGCCTTCTCGACTAAACTGAGCGCCTCCATGGCTTTGACTTCGTGCTGGACCTGTTCATCATCAACCAGTTTTTCGAGGTTGTCTTTGACGTCATCGGGCAAATCAAATCCTGCGTAGGTATTCGCAACTTCGGCAAAGTTCCGATAGGCGGTCCAGTTTTCGCCAACCTCGAGAGCTTTTCGGGCTGTCTCCAATTGTGGCTGGGCCGCCGTCATCACAGCGCTATGAAGCTTTTGAGCCGGTTCCCGAATATCTGATTGACGAGATTTCAATGCCCTGCTCACTGCTTGGCCCGCACTCGTATATTCCCCAAGCTCGATCGCCAGCCACGCCTGTCGGAGCGAGGAGGGAATTTCCTCTGGAGGAACCTTCCAGGCGGAATTTTGTAATGCGAACTCAACCGCCTTCTCTGGTTCGGTATAGCTCATGTGTCGAAAGCGACCATGACCGTTGATGGCGCCGATCTGCATGATGTTCTGCAAACTAATCTCCCCCACATCCGCTTGTTTTTCAAACTGTCGCGTCAGATCGACAATCACTGGCCAGCCCAAACGCACCTCACGGGCGTATTGTTGGACCGTTGCCGGGGCATTCCCTGAATTCACCGCAATAAACACGACCGGTTGTCCTTCATACTTCTTCGCGAGGGCATACAACTCGGGCCACTTCGCTCGACACCTCGGACAATCCTCTTCAAAGAACCACAAAAAGACCCCTTTTCCACGCAAGGCCTCACTGCTGAGCGGACGCGAGTTCAACCACACCTGAGGACTCTCCGGCAGCGTCAATTGTGCCTCCGCTTGATCCGGAAACATCAACGTCAGGGCAAGCAGGAACAACCAATTCGTCCAAGCAACTCTGCCACACATTCGTCGATCCCCATTTGAATACTCTGATAAGGGGCACCCCATTCGGCCAGAATCACTCTATGTGATGCTGGCGACATCGTAAATCCATCGAGCACGCGGACAATGTGAAAGTCCTTGTGGTCCTTGTAGGGCCGGTTCGACCGGCCATTCTTTGCGTGCGATCATTCGCCGACGCAGGGTGGCCCACCCGAGAATCGGGTGGGTGCCGCAGGCACAGGAAGCCATTCCCTCAGCGAGAGTTTTTTGGGAAGGTCTCAATCGACAATGGACGCCGATGGTGAAGCTTCTTGTCGCTACACGACCCGGCCAAGTTTGGCCGGGCCACCCTGCGGGCCAGCTTCCCTCGCCAGCAATCGTTCGTCAACAACGGCTTCCGCCGATAGGTGGAAAAGGTGAACTGGTGGAAGTCGCCCGGTTGGTGGTCATGCTTCACCGTCTTTCGATGCCGCATGCCATTCTCCCTGTACAATCCAAACGGTACCATCCACTTCATTATGCCAAAAAAACCTCGCTCCGCCAGTGCCAATAACACGCCAGGCACGATTCCACGATTCCTGAAAGTTGACGGTTCATTTGGCCGGAAGGTGTTTACATCCTATTGCCCGACGGCCCCGCAACACGTATTCCCACACGGCCCCACATTGGCACTGGCCGAGCCAGTGCCACCCCGCCGCGGCCTTCCCTGGAACGTCGATAGTTGCTCATCTCGTCATTATCGGGTTCGTGCAACCGCAACACAACACCCAACCACTCAACACATTCCGCGCTCAATCCGGTGCGTCGCGACGCACCCTACCTGGCTGGGGGCAAATCGCTGAAACGCAGGGTGGCCCGCCCGAGAATCGGGTGGGTGCCGCAGGCACAGGAAGCCATTCCCTCAGCGAAAGTTTTTTGGGGAGGTCTCAATCGA
>JAGQQQ010000112.1 GCA_020426125.1 Planctomycetaceae bacterium | reverse complement strand
CCTCCCAGATACTTAAACGCGGACTCGCCCGCGCCCGATGTCCAACTCCAGCACTGGATACAAACTCTTTGCCGTGGGAATCGCCAGCATTTGAACCATCCGTATCAAGATCGGAATCGATCGTTTGACCTTCTCCTCCGCGAATCCTCGAACCGTTTTGAACATCCGACGTTTGTGGAAACGGGCACCATCCGTTCCGAAGAGGATTGGTCAGGAGCAGGGTTCTCCACCTACATCTTTGGGCAGTATCTCCAACGCCACGGTGGAGTCTTGCATTCCGTTGATTTGACGCCCGCTCACTGCGAGTTCGCGAGAACATGGACAGAGTGTTTTGGAGAGACGGTTCAGGTCCATCAAAGCGACTCTCTCAAATTCCTCCAGGACTTCGGTAGACCGATTGATGTCCTCTATCTCGACAGTCTCGACACGACTGAACCCGGTCATGCCGATCACGCCTACGAAGAGTACCAGCGCGCCAGTCCCTGGCTTCATGACCGCAGTCTCGTGTTGTTCGATGACACCCCCTGGAATCAGGGAGCCTTCGTCGGCAAGGGCGCACGAGCTGTGCCCTGGCTGCTCAACAATGGCTGGCGGATTCTGTACGCGGGTTACCAAGTGCTGCTGGAAAGGGACAATCCATGATCACCTCACTCCCGCCACGCCCCGAACGTCCCCCCAAGGTTGTCGTCATCGGAGACCTGATCCTTGATCGCTACACCTGGGGAAATGTTTCGCGGATCAGCCCCGAAGCACCGATTCCTATCCTGCAAGCGGACGAAGAAGAAGTCCGTCTCGGTGGGGCCGCCAGCGTCGCGTCGTTGTTGGCCGGGCTGAACGCCTCGGTCTCACTGAACGGGATTGCGGGAAACGATCCGGAGCGACAGATCCTGGCCGCACTGGTCCGGGAATTACAAATTGACACGTCGGCAATCCTGTCCGTTGATGACCGCCCAACCACCTGCAAGCATCGATTCATCGGACGGGCTTGTGGCCGCCACGCGCACCAGATTCTTCGCGTCGACAACGAATCCACTGTTCCCATCTCTTCTGGAACTGAAGCCGCTCTCCTCCGCGAATTCCGAAACGCTGCTAATGATGCGGATGCGGTGCTGGTCTCCGACTATGGCAAGGGCGTCTGGACGGGGACTCTGCTGCATTCGGTCATCGAAGAATGCCGTTTGGCGGGAATTCCCGTCCTCGTTGACCCGGCACGAGACCGTGACTTTTCCATCTACAACGGAGCCACACTGCTCAAACCCAACCGGCACGAGGCTTCCGCATTCCTGAAATCATTGGACGACGAGCCATTCAAAGTCGAAGAACTGGCCGAACGGCTCTTCAAGCACCAATTCGCGGATCAAGTTGTCGTCACACTCGATCGCGATGGGTTGGCCTATTCCGATGGTAGTGAAACTTGCCACCTCCCCTGCGAGCAACGGGATGTGTACGACATAACCGGAGCCGGGGATACGGTCCTCGCGATGCTGGGATACGCGGCAGCGGCAAACTGGCCTCTGCGCCAAGCGGCAACGCTCGCCAATGTCGCCGCCGGGTTGCAGGTGCAGCGTTTGGGAATCACGCAAGTCTCCTGGGAGGAGATCGAAGATCGCTGTCACCCGGTGAAGAGCCATATTACTACATCAAAGGTCTGCACGCTCGATGAAGCGGTGGCATTCGTGAACCGATGCCGTCACGAGGGAAAGTCCATCGTGTTCACGAACGGCTGCTTTGACCTGTTTCATGTCGGCCATCTTCATACGCTCCAAGGCGCCGCTTCCCTGGGAGATATCCTCATCGTCGGAGTCAATAGCGATGACTCCGTGAGCAGACTCAAAGGCCCCACCCGCCCGATCATTCCGGCGGATCAACGAGCTGAGATCCTTGCCAGTATCGAAGGAGTGGATCGAGTGGTCATCTTCGATGAAGACACTCCACATCGAGCGTTAAATGCTCTGCGTCCTGACATCCTTGTCAAGGGTGGCTCCACTCAAGAGATCGTCGGGATGGAAGTCGTTCAGGCCTACGGAGGCATTGTGCGGAGCTGCGATCTCTTGGAGTCCATTTCCACGACCAACATCCTTGATTCCACGCGGAATCACCAAGACAGGGGCGAGCAGTGGCAACCCGAGAACACCGGTTGAAGGACCGAATGACCTATCCGACTGATTGTGAATGTGATGGCCCCGGTTGGTGCAATCGACACCAATCGAGCAAGTCAGTCGTCGAGTTTGAACTGTGTGGGCGATCCGAGGAAGTGTTTCAAAAATTTGAGCGAGGACACTTTCTCCGTCGAATGCCCAATGCCCATGTTCGCAAGCAGCCTTGCATGCACATGGGAACGGAGATTCGGATGGAACGTTGCCAATCCTGTCAGGGGAGCGTTCACATCAAAGTGTTTTTCTGTGGGATTCACCAGGAGTGTACGCTCGGACCAATGCCTGAGACTGTTCACTCTTGTCTGAGTTGTCGCGATTACGTTGCGGGTTCTTAGTTCTTTTAATTTGGAGCCTTTCCCATGGCATCTCGAAATGACTGTTGCGACGACGATGATTATCTTCCAAGTCGCTTGGGGTATGGATTTGAGATCCGAACAGCGTTTTCGGGCGTTTGCACGACTGTTAACGGCAGTCTGGAATGGGATGGAGCCTCTTGGAGAACACCGCCCGGTGGAGCGTTGGAAGTCGAGGTCAGTTGTGGTGGCGGAATCGCCACCATCAGTTGGAGTTATCAATCTGGAGAGTGCGAACTTTCCGGATCGGGTTGGTCGGAACAGTTCGGATGCGAAATCTCCGTGTTCGACGGGACGGACTCCGATCAAAATCCCGCGCTTGGCCCGGAATGCTGCGGCGGATTGGAAGATCTCAAACTGTTGGAAATTGGAGCGTTCAGTTCGCAACCAAATCCCCCCGTTAATCCTCCGCCTCCAAGGCGACCAGATTGCGACGACTGCGACTGTGCGAATCCCCCGCTGCCTCCGTTCCCCCATCTTCCTCGGATTCCTCCGCCTCCGAACTCGCCTCCGTCTCAGCCCGGGTGTGGAACATCCGGATGTTTCAGCGTCCCCTCCCAGTCCTTTAGTTCCAATCCGGTCAACTATTTCACCGGAGAACTGTTCTATGCCGTCGAAGACATCGCGACCAAAGGCTTTGGCGAGCCATGGGGACACTCTCGGAGCTTTTTGAGCCGCCTGAGTGGTAGTCAGAGCGTTGGTCAAGGCTACAACTGGCAAGTTCAACAATGGCCCTATCTCATCAAGAACCAGGCTCAAACCAGAATCGTGGTGATGGGCGTCCCTGGCCGTGAATACTGGTTCACAAAAGTCGGAACCACGTTCTCGGCGGACTTCGGGATCCTCGCCGATTTGTCGTACGATGAATCGGCGGGGCTCTACACACTGACCGAGGACAACGGAGCCGTCACCACATTTGACGACTTCACAGGGATGTTCCGCAAGAGGTTGACACCCGGCGGAACCGTCACGGAAGTGAAAGGAATCGCGGCCAATGGCTACAACGTCTCACAAGTCGAACGGGCCTACACGGCCAACGGATCCACGACGACGGAACAGCTCTTTTACGAGTATGCCGACACCTACGGCGATTTAATGTTGACCACCGTCACTCTTCGCCGAAAGGTCGATTCCGGCTCGTGGCAGAATGTCCAACGTGCGACCTACACTTACTATGGCCCCAACGAATCATTTGGCGGATTGGAGGATTTGAAAACGGCAGCCACGCAGGAATGGACCGGTTCCGCGTGGCAAGAGACCGGCACGTCGTATTACCGATACTATCCGGAATACGGCGGGGGCTCTTCGTCTTCATCGTCAAGCTCAGGCGGTGATCAGCCCTGGAGTCCTTCCGGTCACTTGCTGATGTATGCCGTCGGACCGGCAGCGTACGAGCGTCTCAAGAATGACCCGTCGGTGACCGATCCACTCACAGCCAGCGACGCCCTTGTTGCGCTCTACGCCGACTTCTACTATGAATACGATGACGAACGCCGCGTGACCAAAGAACTCGTTCAAGGGGCCTCGCAAACATTCCAGTTTGCCTATGCGGAAAGCACCCATGCCGATGGCTACAACAGCTGGAAAACCAAGACCACGGAAACGCTCCCGGACGGCAACCAGAAGATCGTCTATTCCAACTTTGCCGGGCAAACCATGTTGGAAGTTTTCCAATCCGGGTCTGACGAATGGCTGACCTTTAAGAAGTACGATGACACAGGGCGAGTGATTCTGGAAGCGTTCTCGTCTGCGATCACGGGGTACGACGAATCGAAGGCGGACCTTCTCGACTACAACACCGGGACCGGGAAGTACGCCTATCTGCGAGACGGCTCCGGTCTGATCAACGTGTATTCGATTGATGTCTGCTCAGGCTACGTGAAGACCGCTAGCGTCCAGGAAGGTCAGCTTGGAACGCCGATCAAAGTTCGGGAATACGAGTACATCGCCTGCCCCGGGAACAGCGGTGGTGGCAACTCGTCCAGCAGTTCCTCGGGAAGCTCTGGCTCCGCCGGCAGTTCCTCGTCCGGTTGCTCGGGGGAACTCGTTTGGTTTCCATCAGCAATGATCGACTATCCCTCAGAGTCGAACCAGAGCCTCAAAATCGTGACGTCTTACAGCTACGCCTTCCATTCGGGAACCTGTCAAGTTGAAACGATGACCACGACGCTCCCCGTGATCTCGACATCCCAAAACGGTTCTGGCGTCGCCGCGACACGCAAAGACTACTTTGACACCTACGGGTTCCTCACCTGGCAGATGGACGAACGGGGGTTCATCACCCGCACCAAGTTTGATATCCCGACCGGAGCCATCACGCAGCGAATTCAGGATGTCGACACCTCCGTCGAAACCGACGCTCCGTCCGGCTGGACGACGCCGTCCGGCGGGGGACTGAACCTCAAAACTGATTTCGAGCATGATGATCGCGGCCGCACCACACAGGTACTCGGGCCTTCGCACTCCATCGACATCTCCGGCACCGCCACCACGATCCGCCGGGCGACTTGGATGGTCTACGACGAAGACGCCTCCACCAACACCACGCGAATCGGCCAGGGCTATGCCACCGGGACATCCCCGAATTACACCTATACGCTGATCAACCCGGTTTCGATCTCCATCACTGACAAGAGCAACAAGCCGCAGCAGCAGATTCAGGCGACCAGGGCCAGCACGTCTGGCAAGCTCCTGCCGACCGACACGTTTGCTCAGACCACCTATACCCGCTGGCGGACCGTGCAGTACACCGACTGCTGCCACGAAGCCTCGCAACGCATCTACTACGACATCCCCTCATCGGGGACCGGCACCGAAGGGACGAACTACAATGAAACTGACTTCGGTTACGACGTCATGAAACGCCGCAACCGCACCGTCTCCCCCGGCGGGACGATCACTCGCACTGTGTTCGATGCTCGCGGACTGGCGACGTCCGTCTGGCTCGGCACCGATGACAACGGAGCCACCTCCACCGATCCCACCGGCGGCGGCGCTCCCGGCAACAACATGGTCATCATCACCGGCTACCAGTACGACTCCGGCAACGACGGCGACGACGGCAACCTCACGCAGGAAACCCAACACGTGAACAGCAGCGACACCCGCGTTACCAACTACACCTACGACTTCCGCAACCGCCGAACCGAGACCGACGGCGAGATCGACTACTTCCAGAAAACCTACTACGACAACTTAGGCCGCGTCATCAAGTCGGAACGCTACGACACCACCTCATCCGGCAACCTCATCGCCCGCAGCGAAACCAAATTCGACGACCAGAGCCGCGTCTACCGCACCATCCAATACGGCGTCGACCCCAGCACCGGCACCGTCGGCAACTCGCTCACCAGCAACACCTGGTTCGATGCCTCCGGGAACACGATCAAGTCCCTGCCCGCCGGTTCCCGGTTATTCACGAAGATGGTCTACGACAGCCTCGGACGCAACACCAAACAGTACCAAGGCTACGACCTCGACGAGACCAGCTACGCCGATGCTAGCACCGTCACCGGCGACACGATCATGGAGCAGTCCGAAACGACGTACGACGACGCCTCCAACGTGATCCAGCAAACCCAACGGCAACGATACCACGACGCCCCCGCCACTCAAACCGGCGAACTTCAGAATCCATCCACCACCCCCAAGGCCCGCGTCACCTACGTTGCAATGTACGCCGACCCCCTCGGTCGACAACAAGCCACCGCCAACTACGGCACCAACGGCGGCTCGGCCCTCTCCAGACCGAGCACTATCCCCACCCGTTCGGATGAAATTCTCGTCACCTCGCAAGCGTATGACGATGCGGGGAACCGTTCAACGACCACAGACCCGGCGGGAATGGTTGTCAAGATGGAATACGACGACGCAGCCCGGCCCACCAAACAGATCATGGGCTACGTCGCATCGAGCAGTTCCAGTAGCTCCAGTGGAATATGTCAGCAGTCCGACGATACCAATGTCGCGGTGCTGACCGCTTACAATGCCGATGGCAATGTCTCATCGATCACCGCCGAAAATCCGGTCACCGGCGATCAGGTGACTCAGTTCATCTACGGCACCACACTCAGCGACTCCGATGTCGCCAGTTCAATGCTCAAACGGAAGGAAATCTACCCCGATTCTGTCGACAGCAGTGATGTCATTCTGTTCGAATACAACCGTCGCAGCCAGCAGACCAAAGTCACCGATCAGAACGGGACCGTCCACCAGTACGACTATGACAAACTCGGTCGGCAGACCCAGGATCGCGTCACCACGCTCGGAACAGATGTCGACGGAGCAATCCGACGCATCGCGATGACGTACGAAGTCCGTGGCATGCGTGAGAACCTGACCTCGTATGACAATTCGACAGTCGGTTCAGGAAGTGTCGTCAATGACGTCCAGTTCGCGTACAATGATTTCAGTCAGTTGACACATGACTATCAGGCCCACGGTGGTGCGGTGAATACCTCCACGACACCCAAAGTTCAATATGGCTATGCCAACGGCTCGGCGAATACGATCCGCCAGACCACGCTCACCTATCCGAACGGCCGCGTCCTGACCTATGACTACGGTTCTACCGACAGCATCAGCGATGCCCTCAGCCGCATCGGTTCGATCGTCGACGACGATGTCTCCTCCACCCATCTTGTTGACTACTCGTACCTCGGAATCGGTCGCGCTGCCCAATCGGTGAACTCCCCGCTGGGACAGGGATTCGTCATCGCGGACTACACCGAACCCGACATCAAATGGACCCTCGCCGACCTCTCCGGCACAAACGATCCCGATACCGGCGACATCTATTCCGGGCTCGACCGCTTCGGTCGCGTGAAGGACAACCGCTGGTATGACTACGGCAGTTCCACCGATGTCGACCGCATCAAATACGGCTACGACCGAGCGAGCAACCGCATCTGGCGACAAAACACCGTCGCCGATGCATTGGGAAAACACTTCGACGAACTCTACTCCAATGACTTCATCCAACGGCTGAAAGATCTGACGCGAGGAACCCTGAACGCCAACAAGGATGGCGTCACGGATGAGACATTCGCCGAATGTTGGTCCCTCGACCAAACCGGAAACTGGAAAAAGTACCTGCAAGACGACGACGGAGACGGAACCTGGGACCTCAACCAGTCCCGCACCGCCAACAAGGTGAACGAAATCACCGACATCACCGAAACCACCGGCCCCAGCTGGGTCACCCCCGCCTATTCCAAGGCCGGGAACATGACCACCATTCCCCAGCCATCCGACCCAACCAAATCCTACACCGCCGCCTACGACGCCTGGAACCGCCTTGTCAAAATAGAAGACAACGACACCAGCAACACCGTCGCTGAGTACGAATACGACGGAGCCAAACGCCAAAACATCAATAAGACGTACGCAACCGGATCCCTGGACGAAACCCGGCATCTCTACTACACCCAACCCAGCCAATGGCAGATCATCGAAGAACGCATCGACAGTTCAACCACCCCCAAACAACAACACATCTGGGGTCTCAGATACATCGATGACATTGTCTTGCGAGATCGAGACACCAACGACAACGGCATCCTCGATGAACGGTTGTATGGGATGCAGGATGGGAATTGGAATGCAACCTCTTTGTCTAACACGAATGGTTCAGTCCAAGAACGATTCGCGTATTCCGCCAACGGCGAGCCAACGTTCCTGACAACCAGTTTTTCCACGTCCACCAACACGAAATCCTGGGAAACCCTCTACGCAGGATACAGTTGGGACGATGTCACCGAGTTGTTTCACGTGCGACACCGAGTTTGCAACACGACTTTCGGTGCTTGGCTGCAAAGAGATCCACTCATTCTTACGAGAGGAGTCAACCTCTATGAGTACGTAGCTTCTCGCCCATTAACGTTCAGCGATCCGACAGGGATGGCTGCCGTAGACTGTCTAAGCCGCTACAGTGCGTGTATGGCTATTGCCCTGCAACAACAGAAAGCGTGCTTCAGTTCCCTAATAGGCCCTGCTACATTATTTTGGCTCGGTTGCGTCGTTATCGGTCAAGTTATTTGCATTCCGATTTCTTTCGCTGGGGGTGGTTTGGTTTGTGAGGTTGTCCTCGTCGCAATATGCACCATAATAGACTCCGCTATCGTTTGCCAAAAGATTGGTGAGTGCATGGGGGAAGCCAATGCATTCAAGAGGTACTGCAAGCAAGTTCTCGACGATTGCGTGGACGTGAATGGGGGAGGATGACGTGAACATGAGTGTAAACAGAGTGTGTGATCCCTGGTGGGAGCGTAATTGGTTCTCCCTGGTCGTCGCGATGTTCATTGTCAGATACACCTTCTATTTCGGACTTATAGCTGCTTTCCTACTTTGGTCAGGATGTTCTAGCTTCGCCACCATGTTCGCTGGGCTTTCCCTTTACGTGTCATTTATTGGTATTTACCTCGTTGTCATCGGCTCCGATAGGCATATTGTCGCAGTTTGCCTGTGGTCAGGTGCGTCGGCGTTGCTTTTGTTTACAGGTTCGCGATTTGCATCTTCCGGAATGAACGGCGACTCGTTCATTTACGGCGACATTGGGTGGTCTATCATGCACGCCGCTCTTCCATGGCTTGTTTGGCGCGTCGGAAAATGGGGGCACTTAAAACTCTGTATTCGGACGGGTGGCGCGCCCATTGCGAGTAGCGACTGTCTTGAGAATCAAGTGGAATGAGGTTGGATTTCCCAGGTTTTTCCATTGCGGATCATGACGTTGAGAATGGTGATCAGCCAGGTAGGGTGCGTCGCGACGCACCGGATTGAGCGTGGAAGGTGTTGAGTGGTTGGGCATTGTGTTGCGGTTGCACAAACCCGATAATGACGAGATGAGCAACTATCGACGTTCCAGGGAAGGCCGCACGTACTTTTTCACGGTGGTGACCCATGAGCGGAGACCAGTCCGGACAACTGAATTGGGGCGGAAGGTCCTCCGAGAATCGATTCTTGAAGTGCGCGTAGGGCCGGTTCGACCGGCCAGGATGGGGATGACGTAACCGACGGGAAATGAATCACAACGCCGTATTTGAGGCGTGCCCATGTTCCTATCGGAACGCTCTTCTTCACAGTTCAGAGGCAGCCTTAATTGAATGCCATTGAGAACATTCTCCTGACACACGCCCGTTCGCCCGTCCACTGGGGCGATCGAGAGCATTGTTCGGTTTCCAGTTCCCTTGCCAGCGTTTATTGCGGGGATCGCGTCTCTCTGTTTTTGGTGATTGACAGCAACATCCTCCGCGAACTGTGGCACACCGCCGAAGGCTGCCTCGTTAGCCAGGCGTCGGCTTCGTATCTTTGCGAATGGGGTCAAGGGCTGTCGCTTCGATCTCTCATCGCCACCGCTGATTCCGAGTTCCTCAAACCGCTCGGCCCGTTGACTCCAATGCGCCAGCAGTGTGCATTGCTCTCGCTACGTTGCTTGAAAATGGGGATTGAGAAGCACTTAACAGCGAATCCAACATGACCAACATCGTCCGCGAATTTCACCGGCATTACTATGACGCGGCCTGTTCGGGAAACTATGGGCAAGGGCTTCATTCCCAAACCCTCTACCACGGCATCGAAACGCACAAGTGTCCACTCGATCTCTGGATTTTCCAAGAGATCCTCACCGAGGTCCAACCAGGGCTCGTCATCGAACTTGGAACCTATCTCGGAGGCTCGACCCTTTTTGTTGCCCATCAACTTCAACTCCATGGGAGGGGAATGATTGTGTCGATCGACAACCGGGAACTTCCCCGCCCCTCCCACAACCAGATCCGCTATCTGACCGGATTGACCACGGCCCCAAACATTGTGGAAGCCGTCTCTGAGTCCATCGCGACCATTGGGGATCAGCCCGTTCTTGTCATCCATGATGCCGATCATCGGTACGATCAGGTTCTGGCTGACCTGGAAACATACTCCCCCTTCGTCACTCCTGGCAGCTACTTGATCGTCGAAGACACCCACGTCAACGGACACCCTGTTCTCAATGGCTGGGGGCCTGGACCATTTGAGGCCGTGCAAGAATTCTGCAAACTGAATCCAGAATTCCAGCCCGACAGATCCCGCGAGAAGTTTTTCATCACCTACAACCCCTGCGGCTACCTTCGTCGATCGCTCAGCGAACCTGCGTCCGCCTGACAAAGCACGTTCAATGGTGAATCAGGTAGTGCCACAGCGTCGGGATCGTCTCCCGTTGATCTCCCTGAAAGTAAAACGACTTCCCACTTTCCGCGACGGTCCGGCAGAGCAGTGTTTTCCAGGGGCGGTAGTAA
>JAGQQQ010000111.1 GCA_020426125.1 Planctomycetaceae bacterium | reverse complement strand
TCCATGCCGTTCTTCCAGTCGAGGTCTTTTTGCGGAAGACCCCGAACCTCAAACATCAATGGAGCCGCTTCGTAGTCGTGGTAAATGATCTGAGTGTTGGGCGTATCCCCAGCATCGTCGTACCCGATGCGTCCGCCGATGCTCATGACGCGAGGGGAGAGTTGGCCTTCGCCCAGGAACCAGCGGGCGATGTCCATTTGATGGATCCCCTGGTTGCCGAGGTCGCCGTTGCCGGTATTGAAATCCCAGTGCCAATCGTAGTGCAGTTTGGGGCGGTACAGGTCAACCATCGCCGCCGGGCCACACCACATGTCGTAGTCGATGTACTCGGGGATTTCGAGTGGCTTGTCCAGTTTGCCAATGCTTTTCCGGGGCTTGTAGCAAGTGCCGATGGCGTATTCGATCTTGCCGAGTTCGCCACCTTGAACGTAGGCCACCGCTTCCTTCAAACTTGGGCTCGAACGGGACTGGGTCCCGCATTGGCAGATCTTGTTGAGCTTACGAGCCCAGTTGACCATCTGGCGGCCTTCCCAGACGTTATGGGAGACGGGCTTTTCGGTGTAAACATGCTTCCCGGCCTGCATGGACCAAATGGAAACCAACGAATGCCAGTGGTTCGGAGTCGCGGTGCTGATGGCATCCACGCTCGGATCATCGAGCACGCTACGGAAGTCCTGCACGAATTTCGGTTCCCGTCCCTGCTTCTCCGCGACCCCCTTGACCTTGGCCCGGCCAGCCTTTTCGTCGACGTCACAAATGTAAAGGACTTCCGAATCGGCGGCACCGGAAAAAGCGCTCAGATGGGAACTGCCCCGTCCCCCGGCGCCGATGACCGCAACGCCGACTTTCTCGTTGGGGCTGGAACTGGCTTGACGATCCTGGGCTTGAAGATTGATGGCAGCAGTGCTCGCGCCGGCAGCGGCGGCAAGTTGCAAGAAATATCGGCGGGTGAGCGACATGGCAAGCTCCGTGGACTCGGGGTAGGACAAATTCGATACCAACTTGTGCAAGTTGTTGCGATTGAGTCTAAGAAAGCGGCGTGTTGTCGGCAAACCACGTGAACTTTTTGACGGATGCCCAATCGTGACCTAGTGTTCTTTGAAACATCCCTGTTCGCAAAATGCCACACATCTTTCCGGATTTCCCCCGACTGATCACTGGCATGGGTCGGCGTTGATGTCAAATGTTCCTTTCATTTGTTGTCCACCAAAAGGCGCAGCGCGATGGCGAAATCGGCAAAATTCAAAGAGACGTCTAAACCGCTGTTGAGTGCGTCGACGATTCTGATCCTGAGCGGTTTTCTAATCGGTTTAACGGTGGGCCGGGTCGGGTCCTCGGAACTCTCCCCTTACCTTCTCGCCTGCGGACTCTCAGGATGTCTCGCTTACATCGCACTCGATACGGCGGCGGCACGCCGAGCCCACGCCGCTTGGTTGAAGGAGAAAGAGCAATTCGAGGAACGGTTCGACCGCCACATGCTTTCGGTCAGTTCACTGAATCTGAATAATTCCTCAACGTCCAGGGAACTTGAGTCTCTGGAATCAGTGCCGGAGGATAATCTGCCGCTCTGTGAGGAAGATATTGACGACTTGAGCCTTTCTGAGGTCAGCATCTAGCGACATATCCACGCCTCCGCGAGGCCATCTTAAACTTCAAAGCTCTCACGATACTTGGGGATCACCGGATCCGTGTCGCACTGGTCGTGGATGACGCTCGCCAGCGATGTCGCCGAATCCGGTTCGCCATGGACAAGAAACACGTGCCCGAAGTGGCTCTCTCGGGTGGATTCTTCAAACCACCACTTCAGATCCGTGACATCCGCATGGGCAGACAACCCTTCGAGTTGCAGGACCTTGGCCTTGAGGGGATGTTCCCTTCCAAATAATCGGATATAGGGTTCCCTATCAGCAATACGTCGACCCGTGGTGTGGGGCGCCTGGTAGCCCATGAGCACAACGGTATTTTCCTCGCGTGTGATGCCATGTTTCAAGTGGTGCACGACGCGGCCTCCTTCGCACATTCCGCTGGCGGCGATCACCACAAACGCCCCCTCACGATTGTTTAACTCCATGCTTTCCCGTTGATTCCTCACGTACGTCAAGTGGCTAAATCCAAACGGATCGGGATCGTCCTTGAGAACCTCCTGAACATCCGCATCGAGTGTGTGATCGTATCTCCGGAAGATCTTCGTCACTCGATTCGCCAGCGGGCTGTCAACAAAGACTGGGATCCGAGGAAGCACTCCCTCGTTAAACAGATCGTTTAGAAAATAGACCACCTGCTGCGTTCTTCCGAGTGCGAACGCGGGAATGATCACGCGGCCTCCCTTTGCCTCCGCTTCGGTCAGAATTTCCAGCAGTTGCGATTTGAGGTCCTGTGGTGGTGGGTGAACACGACTGCCGTATGTGGATTCGCAAATCAACACATCGGCTCCACTCGTGACAGGGACCGGGTCCCGGAGCAATGGCATGTCGCGGCGACCGAGGTCCCCGGTGAACACGATCCGTTTCGTCTCCCCCTGGTCACGGACCTCGAGTTCGGTGATCGCGGAACCGAGAATATGGCCGGCGGGAGTAAATCGGATCCGCACTTCGTCGTCATCGGCGAGCGAATGCCACTCCTCAAAACCACACGGCTCAAACTTTTTCATCAGCCGTTCGACATCTTCCGATGTATAAAGTGGCTCGATGGGGGGATGGTTTCCCCGCAATTTGCGGGTCAAGTAGACGGCGTCCTCCTCCTGAATCTTCGCGGAGTCCAGCAGCATGATTTCCGCGATATCGGCTGTCGCATCCGTTGAGAAAACGGGACCACGAAACCCCTGTCGATACAGCCGGGGAAGATTTCCACAATGATCGATGTGGGCATGCGACAGCACCACGGCATCCAGCGACTTAGGGTCGCAATGAAACGTCTCGTTCTTTCGCCGAGACTCCGCTCGGGGACCTTGAAAGAAGCCGCAGTCCAGCAGGATGCGGCGATGAGACGTTTCGATCAAATGCTGGCTGCCGGTCACTTCACCGGCGGCGCCCAGGAATGTGATTTTCATGGCCACAATGTCGCCAATTTTCCGGAACGGGGGAAGAGAAGTTTCCCCCGTCTTCCCCACGAATCGCCGGTCATTCCCGATTCGTGACCATCATCATCTTAATATTCTCAGAAACGTCATCGTTCTTTCTGGGGCGATGTGAACCGGTTTTCCGTCGTCGCGACCCGCCGATCACGTAATGTTCTCGATGTCGACGGAAATGCCGGAAACGCCGCGATGGATGTGGCAATCTCATCCGTCTCCACGGATCGCCTCCGGGGTTCCTTGTCTTTTCTGGCCCAGATTTGGGCGAGTCCGTCTTGATACAGAAGATCCCAATCATCGGTTACAGATTCCATGATGCGGATCGATGGCCGCTGCTTGCGACTGATCAGCACGAAGTCGGGCTGATCGACTTCCAAAGTCGCGATGGGATCAATCGGGCCAGACTCCGGGCTGCGATAGCGAGGGCCGTCGTAGTCTGAGCCGAATAGGAAATCGAAATGCCGATCAATCACACTTTGGGGATAACAGGTTCGAAACCGGCCATCGAAGGCGACACGCGACTCCATTTCCTCATGTGCAAAAACTCCGATGGCATACTGAGCCCAGTTAAACGTCACGAGAGTGTTCCCTTCCAGTCGCTGGTCGACCAGAAATCGAACCGCATCCACGGGAAACCGCGTCCCGTCCACGCGGAGTTGGGCGATCCGTGGCCATGTCAGGACGCCGACAACAGCAATCCAGGCCGCGAGAAAAATGGGTTGCCAACTCCGTCGTCGAGTGGAAATCGGCCGAGCGGTTTTTGGAACTGACTCACGGAAGTGTGCCGTAACACGCGATCGCAGGTCTTCGAGGGATTTGGGAAACCAGGACAGCCACAAGATCGCCAACAGGGGAAGATGGCGGATATGGCTATACGCCTGGGTGGCAATGAGCAGGGCCGTGATGAGTAGCGGCCAAGACGGCCGTCGTGATCGAGCCGCCACCGCCACCAGCGAACTTGTGATCACCAGAAACATCAAGGCCTGTCGGTCCAGCGAGACGAGTGAAATCCCTTCCCAGTCACGAATTTCTGGGCGAGGGACATGTAATGCGTCCCAGAGCCACAGGTGGAGTTGGATTCCGTAGGGATTTCCAAACGTTGCGGCAAGAGCCAGGAATCCGACGGTCACAAGTCCCGAAACCAACGCCCAGCGATTGGATCTCAGGCCAGAGGCTTGAGGAAACAGCGTCAACACGGGACCAAGCATCAACTGAAGGGCAAGCATTCCCAGAACCGACATTCCGACCGCGAGGCCAGCGGCGAAGCTGCCATGTGAATTTGCCCAAAACGCCATCAACGGAATGGTCCCCAGCAGAGGGGCCAAGTCCCTTATTCCAACAGGATGTGCCGCGCTGGAGGAAAGGCGGTCGACCGCCTGTTTGAGGAGAAAACAGAGGACGGCGAAGCAGCCGTATCCCAACACCTGAGGGCGAAAGTGCCAATGGAATTCGATCGCATACGCGGCGACCAGGCACATGGCCCCGATCGTGATTGGTGGGACATTCTGTCGCCGGGCGGACCAGTAACTCAATCCGATAACAAAGAGTCCCAGTATGTACTTGCCGAGCGTCAGGCCCCAGTGTCCGAACTTGTCGTAGGCGGCGGCCATCGCCAATTCGGCGAAATTTTCGTGATTGATCCAGCGATAGCCTTCCGCAGTGAATGTCCAGGTCGCTGTTTTCGGGAGTTCGCCGGTTGAAAGGATTTCCCGACCATATTGCAGGTGCCCCCACAGGTCGGGATCGGCCTCGTTCATCGACATGACCAGAGAGCATGTCGTCAGGACCGCAAGTGCCCCAAGCCATTTTGACCTGTCTTGCGAAGCAGTCTTCATTTCCTGAGTTTCCGACGAGTCTGACTGAATCGATCACAAAAGTTTTCTGGACGAGGAGATTCCACGGGCGGCGTACCACCGTTCCGAAATCCTACGTCACGGATGCAAACTGGAAGACGGAAATCTCCAATTCGTTGCCAACTGGAAACATCCGTTGGTCACGCGGGAGAGAATCCCGAACGGGTTGACTGTTTCGAGACGCTTGGAATGAATCCATTCGTGTTCTACGCTACCCCACATCGCGATGGTCAAACCCATCGTTCCGATGGTTTTCTGTCTCTCTTCCCGGAGTGCCCCCCAGTGTCCCAACTTGGACTCGACGGTTTCGTCAAAAAACATGACTTCTTGATCGGGATCGATTCCGACGGCTGTGCCTTCGACTCCATGGAGATCAAGCACAAGGAATGCTTCATCCCCAACTTCATCAAGTATATGGGATTACAGCCGATCTCAAAGTACGCTCGGGAAGCGTGTGAGTTCACGAATCTGTACTCGAAAACTCGCGGAGCGAATCGGTTCCCCGCGTATTTGCTCGCACTGGATCTCCTGGCCGAGCGTCCGGAAGTCCAGCGTCGAAACGCGAAACTCCCACCATTACAGGGAGTCCGTGATTGGGTGAAACGGGAGACCAAGCTCGGAACGAAGACCATTGGCCCGGAAGCGGAGAAGACGGGAGATCCCGATCTCAAACTGGCCTACGAATGGTCCAAGGCCGTCGATGACACGGTCAACGACATGGTTCATGGTGTTCCCCCCTTTCCTGGTGTGCGGGAGGCTCTCCAGAAAATGCAGGCTCAGGGAGACCTGATCGTTTGTTCCGCCACTCCGAACGGAGCCCTTCAAAAAGAGTGGCAGGAGCATGGCATCGATCAGTTCGTCCAGTGCATCTGCGGTCAGGAAAGCGGGAGCAAGAAAGAATCTCTCCAAGGCTGCCAAGATCGCGGTTACGATGCAGAAAAGATGTTAATGATCGGTGACGCTCCTGGTGATATGAAGGCCGCTGAGGCCGTGGGCGCACTTTTCTACCCCATCAATCCGGGCCATGAGGAAGAAAGCTGGGTTCGCTTTAATGAGGAGGCCTGCGACCGATTCTTCGCGGGAACCTATGCTGGAGACTACCAGAAGCAGCTCATTGCCGAATTCGACAAATTTTTGCCAGAAAAGCCGTCGTGGTAGCGGCCGTTTCGCGAGTTCAGGTCAGATCGCCAGTGCGCCGGACCGGGAACGGACTGTCAGCGACACGGCAGCACAGGCGATGTCACCGTGACATGTCTTGCTGGGAACTTCTCAATGTGTCGTTCTTTTCCGTTCTGGGTTGTGTTACATGTGTTCCTTTGGGGAGCCCCGGGGCATTGCCAAACACCAGAAACTGGTTCCCCGGATCCGGCGACATGGATCAACCTGCTGTCCGCAATCGATCCCGAGTCATCTGTCGCCGGTCGCTGGTCGACATCCGATGACGGGCTTCAAGTTAACGCCCTTCCCGGAGCACGACTCGCGATCCCCGCGAAGTTCGGGGAGGAGTATGATTTTCGCGTCAGATTCACCCGTGGGAGCGGCTCGAATTCCATCGCGTTGATTTTTGTCCATGGTCCGGGCCAGGCCGCTTTCGACATCGATGGATGGGGACAACATCTCGCGGGGGTGCAGCTCATTGACGGTCAGGACATGCGAGCCCACCGCCATCGCACGGAGAATGTCACTCTTCAAAACGGACGGGAATACACTGCGGTCGTTGAGGTCCGCCGAGGTCGTGTACGAGGACTTCTGGACGGGAAGGAACTCTGGTCGGTGCAAACGGACGGCGCCAACCTCCGTCTCCTCCCCCTGTGGCGTCTTCCTTCGACTCAGACCTTGGGTCTGGGGGCGTGGGATTCTGAGACGGTGTTTCATTCCGTCGAGTTTCGAAACTTGGGCGGTTCTCCCTCCATTACCGGGGCGGAAACGCCCGTTTCGGCAACACGCAATCCAAACGTTCCCCTATCAACGCCATCCCCTCCCACGGCAATGCGAAAAGTCAATTCATTGGACGCTTCCGGAGATGACATCGCTTCGCTCTCCGATGAATTTGATGCCCCCTCAACTCTCGATAACTGGCACCGGGTTTTTCAGGTTGAACGGACGGGGGCCGATCAGATTGAACGAATCGATATTGGTCGCTCAAGTCGGGGAGCGTTGACCGTCGTCCCCTACACCAGTTCCTGGTACGAGGACTACCGTGGAATCCTGATTCACAAGCAGGTCACCGGCGACTTCCAGGTCACGACTCAAATCCGGACATCGGGGCGATCCGGTCGCGGAGCTCCTCGTCGACCGTATTCCCTCGCCGGAGTCATGATCCGAACTCCACGCGACGTGTCCCCGCAAACCTGGCGACCCGGTGGAGAAAATTATCTGTTTCTCTCGACGGGATCCGCCAGCCAACCTGGACAATACCAGTTCGAGGTGAAGACGACCCGTGCGAGCCATTCGGATCTTCAAATCAGTCCCGGAAACGGTCCGGTGGAGTCCATTCGAGTGGTCCGGATCGGTTCCGCCTTTGTCCTGCTCAGGAAGGATCGTGAGGAGAATTGGGCCGTCCACCAGCGGTATTCTCGTCCGGACATGCCAGCGGAACTTCAGGTGGGAATGACCGTGTACACAGATTGGCCGAATGTGCAATCCCTTCGCCCCGAAGTTCACAACCGGACTGTCATTCGCAACGGCCAGCCTGATCTCATCGCGACCTTTGACTACTTTCGATTCGCCCGTCCCGAGATCCCGGAACGACTCCGAGGCAAGAACTTTGCGGACGTCGCCCAGGTCGGCGACGCGGAAGTCGTTCGCCTTTTTGGCGAGGACTGAAGCAAGACTGATCCGGAACCCCTGAGAGAGTCCTGCTCTCTCGTCCGACTTCCTGCCGGGACGTAACGATCCGGTGGATTGCTGGAATGATTCCATCGATGGGATCCCCGGTCGGATCGTGCTAGACTTTTGGGCATCCGATTGCGGGAATTGCCGTTCGCGCCCATCCTGAAACCCATTCGTTGAACCGAATCCATGATATTGGACCACGTCGTATCGATCAGTTGGAGTTGGATTCGCCTTGTGGCACTCGTTGCATGTTTGTTTGCAATGGTGGCCGCTTGCGCCTCGGCTCAGCAAGCCCCGCCTCCCCCGCCACCAAGCAATCAGGTTCCCGCCGCACCGGTGACAGGGGGAGGGAATGTTGTGACCTTAACCCGTCCGATGTGGACGGAGGGCGCGATCACTCTCGTAATGATGGGCATTGCTCTATTTGTCGTTTGTCGAAATTCCACTCGTCATTAATCCCAATTGGCGATGGGACAGGAACTCGTTACTCCCCCCAAAGATTGTCTTTGAGCCTGGTGATCGAGAAGGAAAGCGTCGACTCAATTCCCGTTTTCTCTGGGACAGAACCAAAATGGGACAACCGTCCCGCTTACGATCCCCTTCGGTTCAAGAGTTTCGGGAGCAGCCGAACGCCAACGAACTGGCGGTCTGCGAAAAGAGGAGAACCCCGATCGACTCGCGTGTCCTTTGTATCGACCGAGGCTCAGAAGGGAACAGAGAAACAGTGTGGTGCTTGATAAAACTGCGCCACGTTCTAAACTGACCTCACCATAAGTCGTTTAGCCGTAACGCCAACGGCGTACGCAGACATGAAGGTCGGCGTGTTACCCGTCAGTTATTGTAACACCAGCAGCCCGGAGGGCTTGGGACCAAACCGACTTCAATTGAGGCGATTTCCCATTAAAACCACTAACAAAACCTTGCTTGAGTTCGAGCGGCGTCATCCTGCACCGAAAAGTCTCCTGACATTCTTGGTTCGGACTCCTTGCCTGACAAACAACATGCTCGCTCTCACCGCTCGAACCGGTTTTGATCGAGGTTCTTAACTCCAAGTCTCCAATTGAGCCGAGAGGAGTCGGAGTCGCTGAAGCATTTGCTCGCGATGACGTTCGCAATAGGCGGCTAATCCGATGACGGCCGCTCCGATGGCGATTCCCACCAGCCAAAGCAAGTTGGGGTTGTCGAAACTGCCCCGGACGACGATCGCGATCATATCGGCGATCAGGAAGGCCGTCCCCGTATACATCAACGCTTTGACTCGCAGACCCATCGCCACAAGTACGATCACCACGCTGACGACCATGAGGGTCACGAGGTGCAGCCAACTGCCACCCACAATATGAAACGTCGGGGACACCAGGATCGTCAACGCACCAGCGTACCGCAGCGGATTGTGCAGCGACGTGGGAATCTTGTCGCGAAGCGTTTCCACCATCAGCAGGACGCTGAAGCCCATCGGGATCATGAACAGTTGCGGGTCGGACCATTGCAATTCTTGCCAGATCATGACCAGCAGGAGGTTGAAAATCCCCAGCGAGCCAAACAAGGGGCCGGCGGTTCGTGTTTCCAGACCTCGCCAGAAGTAGAAGCCGGATGCCATGAGCATTGCGAGGCTGTTGATTCCCAACCAGTTTGGGGAGGCCACGTTGAATTGCCGAGACAGTCCCGCGAACACGGTGAGCGCGGGCAGCGTGATCGCAACCCGTTCAAACGGCTCCACGAATGCCGCCAGACTCGTCGACCGCTTCGAGAAGTAGCTCACTGCCGCCGCGGCGAACGCCAGAACAATTGGAGTGAACAACCCAACCGTCCCGCTGATCGCAATCACTCCGAACCACCAGAGAGACCCCAGGCAGGCCGCCGCGAGCAGGATGGACACCCAGACGTGGAAGGTGGCACCCTCCATTGCATGGGGTTTGTCCTCATCAATCGTCGGCGGCGTCTTTTTGATCGCCATCCACCCGTGCAGCAGGATGAGTGTCACGAACATCAGGATCAATGTCACGAGTTGGCTGAGTGTCAACGGAATCGCATTCCGATGCAGAACCGCCGCCACGCAGAACAAGCTGAGAGCTTGAAACGCCGTTGAAGGAATGTTGGGAGAGGCTTCCGTCGAGAGTTTGCGGCGTTCCCAACCCCACGCGGAGAGAGCCATGGCCCAGGCCAGGGGGAAGGCCGTCAGCCGCAGTTGTTCGGCGGTCATCTCCCCAAAGTGTCGCAGTCCGGGGCAACAGAACTGGACAACAAAGATCAACAGGTGGCCGTTGGCGATTGCCAGCAATCCGGTCTTCAACGGAGAACTCGCGGTCCCGTATGTCAGCCAAATCGCCCCGGCCGTCGCGACCAGACCGGCGATTCTGAGTTGTCCGGTCAGAATCGGCATCCCCAGGATCGCGATGGCCCCCAGCGTCAATCCGACGCAGGACTCCCATTCCTGGATGAAGGACGACTGTGGAACTCCGTCGTCGGAAGTCCTGCGCATCTTGGCAAACCGAATGGCAGGGACGCTCAGCAGTCCCAGGGTCGACCAGACCACCGGCAGCCACACCAAACCTTGGTCGAAGCCCAGAAGAATCCGAGTTGCCAATGCCGACAGGCTGAGCGTCAGAATCCAGTTCAAGGAGGTCAAACCGGAGATCTGCCGCTTCACGGCCAGCCACGCCGCCGTTGGAATGACAATCGCAACGGCGATCCATTCCGGGAAGGTGTCGACGCGAAGGTGGATCAACGCGTTCACGGCCAGGACGCAGAGCATGACTTGGGCAATGACGGTTCCTGCGCTGGCAACAATCAATGCCGGTTTTTGGAAGGCGTCCGTCCAGAGAGAATCCGGCCGAGCGGCAAGAACTGTTTCCAGAACCGTCAACGCTCCGAGCATTGCCGTTGCCAGTGTGAACTGAGCGGTGAATCCCCAGCCGGCCAAATCGGCGAAGGCCATGGCCGCGAGGATCGGGAATCCCAATGCGGCGATGCTCACCATGTCGTTTCGCCACCGCACGGAATGTGCCACCAGCAACACCACGCAGAGGACGCCGGGAATCAGGAGGGTGTCACCGGCCGCGAGCGCGACCAGCCAGAATGTGGACGCAATCAGTACGATCCCCAGGCTCGTCAACTGGCAGAAGGGAGCCGTATTCACCCAGCTTGTGGATGCGGGACACCGTTGTTGAGTCACTCGATCAAGCCATCGTCCGGCGGTCACCAGGAGCGTCGCGAAGAGGAGCCAGACGGTGGGGATGGCTTGCCAGCCAGCCGACAACTCAAAGACCTGTTTGGCAAAAGGAATCGATCCGGCTGTCGCGACTCCCATCGCCACGAGCATGACCAGCAGTAGTGCTCGTTCACGGAAGGCAAACAGTTGAATTCCAATCACCAGAGCCAGAAGCATCCCGACGGGGAAGCACGCTTTGACGTGCGTTGCCGCCAGGACCACGAGGAGAATCGGAAGTCCCATCGAGAATTGCCGCAATGGTTTGGCAAACAGTTTTTCACCTTTCGCCGTGAACCAAAGGGACAGGCCCGTTGCGAGGGCGAGGACGGGGAGATAGGTGATGCCATAGAAAGCCAACGGCAGACGGGACTCATTGACTGCCGCCGCCCCACTCGCAACGACAGCCTTCGCCAGTCCCATAAAGAACACAGGCGATGTCTGATAGGCGACGAGCGCGAACACCAGACAGCCCCAGACGAATCCGACATGACGGGTGCGATGCGCCGTCACTCCCAGCACAACAGACGCTAGCAGAGCCGACGGAACCAGGGCGAAGGTGCCTGGATACCCTGCCGCCGAAACGAAGACCCCAGCGATCATCAGGCCGAGTCCGACGAAGATCGGCAGAACCAGGCTCGCGGGATAACGGGTGTTCAGTTCCGTGTTTCGCTTTTCGAAGACGTCCGCGAGCGTGTTGGCGGTGAGCAAAATGGGAATGGCCGTCAGCACAAGTCCGAAGCCGATCCAATGGGTGGACAGGTGAGAGGCGATGCCGAGTGCGAAGAGGATCGTGAACTGAAGCCCCAACAGCGCGATGGGAAAGAATCCGAAGATCCGTGGCCAGCGAAGCTCTTCGGTGAGCCAGAAAACATGGCGGTTTGCCTTGACGGCGCCGATTGTGAAGATCGCCCAGAGAAC
>JAGQQQ010000110.1 GCA_020426125.1 Planctomycetaceae bacterium | reverse complement strand
ATCGCGGACAACTATTACGGCTACTGCAAAAAGGAAGTCAAGACTCAGATCAGCTACGCCGCCAACCTGATGGGCGGGGCGGAAGAGGAACACGCCGGAGGCGCTCTGGTTTTTCCGAGTTGGAATCTGGGAGACTCCTTTCAGTTCAACAGTCGCCGTTATAACGGCGCGACGTTCGAAGATGTCGTTGAACGTTATGGCAGTCTGATGGACATCCACTCAGACGGGTACGGAGTCGACCGACGATTCCCAAACGTCTATTACATTCCCGAAGACGCGAAAGCGGATATGCGAGCCCAGAACCTGACCTGGGAACGCAACGGCGGTGTTTCCGAACTCCCCCTCCGCCCAGGGAATGTTTACATGGGCCCCTCCGGCTATCGTGTCCGCATGGATAAACACCCGTCAGCCCCCACATGGCGCCTAATCGGTACGTCCGGCGAGGGAACGTTTTGTCACAAACCCTGTACGGTGTCCGGGGGAGGCAAAAGCGAAATCAGCAAATCGCTCGTCGACTACATGGAATACGGCACCATCTTCGTTTCCGACTTCGAAGAAGACATGGCCCTTGTCCGCGAGATCTTCGAGACCGACTTTTCCAAACGCTGGACCCCAGAGGCATTGGAGAAACAGAATTACGGCGACTTCCCAAGTCGACCCATCCTGTCCCCAAAACGGTCTTTGGGAAGCGTGATCAAGTTGCTCACGCCATCGGACGAGTACAACGAGGATTACAACGCCTGGTTGAGCCGCATTCCGAGCCATCTCTATGCGATGATGTTCATCATCAAGCGTTTCTATCGCCCGGAATGGGGCGACGATTGGCAATCACATTTCAGTGTCGACTATGTCAATGGGACACCAGGCCACGAACTCAAGCTTCATGACCGGAAACTCGTGGGAACGTTTCTCCGTGTCGGTTATACAAAAGGGCAGCAGTGGCGACTGTTCAAGGTCCGCCAGGATTTCGCTGCCGCGTTCAAAGTGCAAACCGAAGACGACATCACTGCGTCAGCCGTGGTTCCCGCGCGTGACGTCCTCGGAATGGCCGACTATCTCCAAGACTATAGTGTCCCAGAGGCCTACAAATTTGCCGAGAACTGTGAGTATCGCCTGTTTCAACGCCCGGACGAGGCGATTCACCGCGGCTTTGACAAACAGGCAGAAGCGGATCTCGCACGGATGGATGTCAACTTCATCTCCAACTTCGAGCCGCTCTCACGCAAACAGGTCTTGGAAATGACCGCCAAAGTCGTCGACTTCGACGCCTTTACGCCTCCCATGCAGGAATTGCTCCGGTCTGTGGAAAAAGGGGAGAGCGGTTATATCGTCTGCTCCGCAAACCCGCGGCGCGTCGACGGAGTGCCGACCAAAAACCCCCGATACCTGCAAGATCGGCCAGACATGGCGGATCCTTTGGATCGTTATGTGGCAGAGTTGGGCGCCCGGTTCTATCGCAAGGCAAAACTCGGTGATCCCGTCCCCCTGCCGGTCAACGCCGTCCTGTCAGGACGGCGAAACAACCCCCCGGAAAAGGACAAAGGGATCCGCAGCCTCGCCGTCTATAACCCCATCCACTATCAGGAACTGCCCGAACTGTTCATGGATTACATCTGCTCTCTCACGGGCAAAAGTCCGTCGACAACAGCAGCCGGAAGCGAAGGTGCCTTGACCAAAGGCCCCTTTAACGCCCTGCGTCCAACCGCAGACCTGAACACGGCCCTCGTCAGCATGATCTTGACCGGGCTCCCCGGATTTTCCTCTGCCGCCGGACATGTTGGCCCCAATTGCCGCTTCGACCATGACATCAGCCTGTTGGTTCCGGAAATCTGGTGTCGGCTCTCTCCCGAGGAGCGGGATCCGAAATACATGCTGAAGCACGGATTGCTGGAGCCCGTGCTCGATCAGACACTTCCCGATGGAACGGTCGTTCCGGCTCGCCGACTGGGATACCGGATCACCTCCCGGTTCACCCGCCGATACTTCGGACGAGTCTTCGATAACCCGGACACCGTCTTCGATGAAGCCATTTTGCGCCCGGAGACACAAGACTTGGACGCCTTCCTGGATGGTGTGCAGTACATCATGGAAGCCTATCAGCGCGTGGCCCAACGGTACTTCGACGACGGCGCCATGGAAGAGGCGTGTCCCCCGCTTCGGATCCTGCTTCATATCATGGCTCACGGCCATTACGAAGGAAAAGACGAACGGGATCCGGGAATTCGACAGATGTTTACCCGCGATGCATTGCTCTCAAGTGACTGGTACCGGGCACGGCTCACGACCCAGCAACGGAGAGAGATCGCACGATGGCACCGCCATCGCGATTCCGTCTCTGCGTATCTCGAGAAGGATTCCAGTTCGGATCCGTCGTTCACAAGCATTTTGCGCAAGCGGTTGGACGTTGCGTCCCAAATGTTGACACTGGTATCTTCCGACGAGTACCTGGACCAACTCCAAGGCGGGCTGGGTGCGGATCCGTTGGGAGAAACCAATCCATGATCGGATCCATTCGAGAAGAGTCCCCTTCCGAGAACCGAATGCCAATCCTCCACCTGACTGAACGAAGGGTTCACCAAGGCGGCGGGTGTTCGATGGGGGAATGATCCTCTTCCTCGCCGAAACTGCGTCAGATTCTGGAATGCGATTCAATCACATGTTCATGAGGGAATCCCAAGCAGGACCAGAAAAACACTGAAGAGACAAGCATTGACGTGCGTACAAACCATTTTGCTGGGCGAAACCGCCAGCCGGATCCCGGCGCTGGTTTTCGGGGGATGTCTCGTGGCAGGCGGAATCGCAATGCTGGCCGCTCAACGAAATGCCCAGCAGGGATTGGTGGCATCTGACTTGCCCGATCGTGAACGACGGTTTCTCCGAAACCGGATTCGTCGTCGAACTCAGGTCGCTGGTATGATTCTGATCATGGGAATTATGATCCCCTTGGGAGACTACTCCCCGGAACTCTGGCTGGGGGCCGTCGCCACGTTCGCGATCTATTGGATGATCGTGCTGGGACTGGCCTTCTGGACGATCCTGTTGGCCGTCGGAGATCTCTTGGCAACCCGGACCCATGCGGCAGTCGAAATGAACAGCCTCAATCGCCAACGTGCCGAATTGGAAAACGCCGCCCGCGCGCTCCAGGAGCGGCAACGCCGGGATGCGGAGAACTGACCCGTGAAGACTCCCGCCTCTCCTACAGACCCTCCGCAAGATTGTCGGCTCTACCTCCCAGACGCCGAAAACTGGCAGGTTGATGTCAAACGGAATTGGGATCGGTCCTACTGTTTCTCCAAGCTTCCCGGCCAAGACTACTACCATCTCATTCTGGGAGGAGAGTTGTTCATCAAAAATGGGGACGAGGTCTACTGCCTGCAGTGTGCTCTGAGACTGGGAATCTTGTCGCAAGACCGGCTTTTTTGGCAAAACCGTTCCAAAACCGACAAGAAGCCATTGGCTTGACGCAAGCCTTGAGCGTCCTCCTGTTCCTCTTCGAAACTCAGATCAACGCCCTGCCCATCGGTCCTCAGCGCGATTCCGCCATCCGAGCCAACGAATGCGAAAAAACGCACAAAGCAGAAAAATTGTAACGTTTAAACAAAAGGCGAAAACTTTCGTTTGATCGCTCATTGCCGTCCGATTGCTAACGATGTGGGAGCTTAGGTAAGTTGGAGGTTCTCCCTCAATTCCTTGTGGAATCCCGTAGACCTGAAACGTTTGAAGAGTCGGCAGAGCTTCCCGGCCAGACATTCGCACTCACTTCG
>JAGQQQ010000109.1 GCA_020426125.1 Planctomycetaceae bacterium | reverse complement strand
ACCCCAGTCGCATGAAGATCTTCCGCTCGACCGACCAGTAAGTGGACTGCAGGGGAAAGGGTACATTCGATGACCATGATTTCTCCTGAAGGAGAAATCGAAGCGAATGACGTCAGAATTTTCCTGAGAGGACGGGAGGATAAACGGTTTGGGACGAATGTGTCAAATAGGATTGTTGTGACTATGGATACGATTCTCGGGTTTGGCCGTGAAACCAGATTCAGCCTTTAACGCGAATGAGGACGAAACGTCTTGTCTGGCCAGGTTTGCAGCAAGTCTCGACGACATTTGCCGCCGACCTGAGATTTTCGCCCTAGTTTTGTTGGGAATCCGCAACATCTGATTGGGGCAGGCAGCACGCCGTGACCATCGGATGATGGTGGATTCGCCCTGCTGTCTTTCAAAGCCGACGGTTGTCCTCCCATCTCATCACCGAGTGATTGGGCTCCGAAGGATTGCCAAGATCAGCGGGCTCCCGAACAGACAGCCATGCGTCCCTTTCGCGGAAATCAAACGATGAGCGCAAGTTCCCGAAAAGTCATTCTGGCACGATTGACGGTCTCGCTGTTGGTGGTGGTCGCAGTTTATTCGATTGTCTTTCGTCCTGCACTGGAGGAGATCCGCTTGTGCGAGGACGTCCCCCAACTCGTGTCAGTGGAGGGCCTGGCTCTTCGCGGCCTGCCGGAAAACCGTTTCATCGAACTCGCCGGTGCGAAGGTGGCTCCCAACGATGACGAGTCCGTGAGTTACTCAGAAAACGGGCAGTACACATATGTCTCCTTGAAAGTGGGAGATTCGAATTCCGATTCGCGCCCCGTAATTGCGAGGCTCTCTGGAAAGCTGGACGCCAAGTCGATCTCGTTCGTTTTCTCTTCGGATCAGCAACTGGGGTTTGTTTATCATCCGGAGGCCATTCTCATTCCGGGAATCGCAACCGAGAGAGAAGAGATAGGGAAATGGCTGGGAAGTGATGTCGAGAGGCTCCTCGTTGTTGACCTTTTGGATGCTCCACCAAAACGTTGGAAAAGTTGGAAGCTCTGGGTTTCGCTGCCCGTGATGCTCTATGCCGCTGGTTTTGGACTCTTGATTGGGATAACTCGTTGTATTCACTCCTCACGAGCTGCGTTCTACTTCGCTTTGTTTTTCCTCGCCATCTTCGGTGGAATCGTTTACGGCTGGCTCTCACTTCCTCGAGATGCGGCAATTTGGCGCCCCGTTCTGTCTGTTGTGAACGGAACCATCGCGATTTACTCCGGCGTTGGGGCCGCCCTCGCGCTCTGCCGGGCCGCAACAGTCTTTTTATGTGAGGAAAATAAAGCCTCAACGGAAATCCCATCCGGAGAGGGCCCTCGTGAGGTGCCTCCCTTTCAAGCCACGCCGCAAGGATTCGCGATCCGGGACGGAGCCGACATCCTGGAGTTTGCCGACCATGACGTTCTTGGCGTGGGAATCTTGATGGAAACCAACGAGGTCGAAGATGGGATCCTCTGTCAACGAGTGGTACGGCTTCGTGTTCGAGAAGGCAATGGCTCGGATGTCCTTCGGATCACCGATGTTGTCAAAGTGGGCGATTCCGATGTCATGCATGATTTTCTCCGACGGCTCACCCAGGGAATGTCACGTCGTTACGAATCAGAAATTTCCTCGGGTGGTTCACTACGCGGAGCCGGCTGGGAACTGAATCGGATCAGTTTCGTGATCCAACGTGGCGATTCATCCGAAACCGTGGGAATCCAGGAGATCGCCCAGGCAGACTGGGTGAGCAACGAGTATTGCATCTGGAAAACAAACCGGGAACAGGCCGTCGTACGTCTTCCCGCCGAAAGTGAGAATGTCCATATTCTTGCGGCGGTCCTGCCGAAACTTGCCAATCAACAACAGTCAATTGAAGGGGAACATGGTCTCGGACGGCAGTTTTTCGAAATTCGCTCAAAGAGCGGGTTGGGATCTCAACTTCTCGGAGCGATTGGGAAGGACAAGACCACGGAGCAAGTCCGTTCGCTCGGCTGTTATGAAAACGGAGTTGTGATCGAAACACTCGACGACGCGCTTCGCTTGGGAATCTTGGAAATTCAAGGGTTGGCTGTCAGTCATGAGAAGGGTTTGATTTGCCTGGATTTGTGGTCCGTCTACACCGATCGGCCATTCCGACTTCGTGTGTCCCAGAATGAACGGCAACTCGCCGATCGTCTTCAGTATTTCGAAGAACACCTCGCACAACGTCTGAGCACCGCGGCCTTGAAGGACTTGGTCGCGACTGGAGAATTCCGCTGGACAAGCGACCTCCGGATTTGCCTCGACGGGTTGCACGAACTTCTTGATAATGGTCAGGAGCGGGTCCATGGACTGGGAGGGATCTCAAGTCTGCAATCCAGCGGTTCCCATATTCTGATTCCCAGCGGAAAACGCGAGGACGGACCGCTATCCGTACCCCGCTCCGCCAGAAACGCCTTAGTCGGAATGTACGCGCTCAAGGGGCTCAAGGATGTCTATTCCGACACGTGTACGGAATTCCGTCTCCCCCCGAAAGAACCATCGACTCCCGAATAGTCGAGTTTTCCGGATAGGACCCGTGGATGTCTCTTGGTCGGGCTGTCGGTGGACACCAAGGCGATCTGCAAGAAACGGTCCAGGGAATACGCGAAGTCTTCCAGTCGCCGTTCTGGTGACGTCCACAGGGACAACACCATCCACAAGGGGAGGAACGGGGGAATTGCTCCCCGGTTTTTCCCCAATCTATACAGAACTGTTCCCCAGCCTAAGCGTTTTGTGATACGCGTTGTCGTGCCAATGGATTCCCGAAATTCTCGTACGTCTTGGACCTCCGCGAGGAGTTGCGAACATTTCGGTCATGAAACATCGCGTTTTTCTCACGACCAGACTCTCAGAGCCCAGGCAATTCCGGTCAGGTTGAGAAGAGATAAGAACGGACCAACATCAGCGACCGCCTCTTCGTCGATGGCCATTTTTGATCGGACAACACTTTGCACGAAGACAGCGAATCAGAAGACCACATACGTTGAAGCAAACAGACCTTCGCGTTCGAGGGGGGCGAAGTTGGACCAGGTCTTGATTCCTCGGAGTTCGACATAGGTCCGGCAGTTGAGCCTTCGCTGGTAACGGAGGCCAATGCCAAACACGGCGTCGGCGGAGCGTTCTTCCCACGCGAGTTCGGGAATGATGGACTCATCCTGATGATGCCGAAAGAGCTGCACTCCCAAGGCCGCTCCATAGGTCTCGACGGGGACACCGCCGGCCGCGAGGTTCAACAAGGGGTTGACCGTGAAGGCGTTTCTCAGGCGGCTGAAGTTGCCGCCAGCAATTGGCACCCATCCACTGGTCGCTTTGAATAGGTTCAAATACGGAATCGCGAGTTCGACGCCGGTCTTGTGGTGGATCCATTCCGGCATCGCTCGCGTGAGGTTGCTCTCTAAGACGTAGAGTTGGCCATCTCCGGCGGTGGGGGCGTCCCCTTCCTTGAACATCATTCGGCCCGCGAGAGTGAGGGGGCCGAAGAATTGGGTGCCACTCATCGCGAAGTAGGTGGAATCGTATTGGGGGAAGCGGTTGCGGTCGACACGGGCGAATGTCATTTCCAGAAAGGCATGCCGATAGTCGCCGGTCAGTTGAACGCCGTACAGATCCCCGGACTGGGGAAACGAGTCGACTTCGTCGGCGGCGTAAAAGGTTTGAATGTTCAGGTTGCTCAGCGGCGTGGAAAGAATATCGTTTTTTCCGAGAACGAGACCTGTGATTTCGTCGTTCATTAGCAGGCCGTTGTGTAGGAGAAACGGAAACCGGCCAGCGGTGTAGTTGATGTCAAGTTGAACGGTCTCGTCTCGGATGAGTCCCCCAAACACGCTTTGCAGTTCTCCCTCGATGAACCATCGCTGCGGGACACCCGTGGAGTTGTCGAAATATGTGACGGGATCATTCAATTGGAGAAACGAGCCGCCGGTGTTCTCTTCCCCAACGGGACGGAATTGAAGGTGGATCCGCTCCGTCCCGGTGAGACGCAGATCGAAGTCGAGAATGAGCTGGTGGCCGATGCCGTCGCGCCGCTGGCCGTTCTGCTCGTAAATGGCTCCGAAGATTTCGTAAGAGCCGTACCCCACGAAGCGAGGTTCCCATTGAGGGCCTTCGCATCCGGGCCACTTCCAATGGGGACGCCACGGAATGTTGTGCGACCCCAGAAAGTCATAGGGAACAGCAAGCGGTTGCGGCTCCTGCCAGCACTCTGGGAGGCGAAGAGCATCTGCGTGAGCACAAGGTGGCTTGTAAAGTTGATTGGAGATGTCGCTGGGTTCATAGAGATGGGAACCGCCGTGCGTCGCGAGTTCTTGTTCAAGCGGGGGAAGAGAAATATTCGTGGGTGTCCAGGTCATCTCCGGGACGGCGATCCCATAGGATTCGACAACCGGGCCGGGGGGAATCAGCGCACGCTTGCCCCCCTCATCATCCGCAAAGATCGGATGGAGGCATGTGATCAGCAACAGGCATGTTGTGACCTTCCGCGCCATCTGTCAGCGTTTCTACTTCGAGGGTCAGTGTAGCGGATTGTTGATTACGAAAACGGGGGCAATCGAGGTCTCAGAGGGAGAGCGCTTCACCCTCTGAGAACCCTTGGGCCTGGAACAATGGTGGGCCGTCCCTGGCCTTCCCGGGGAATTAGGGAGTTGGCTTAATTGACATGGATGACTCCGTGGTATTCGTCGATGACGACGATCTCAAGCAAATGCTTCAGGTGAGGGATTCCAATCTTATCGAATAAAGCCGGTGGCAAGTGGCGGTAGTTCAAACGGACATGGACTGCATAATCGCCGCGACAGTCGTCCAGGTGAACGGGATAGGTGTGTCCGGCAATCTGACCGGGGGGGAGGCTCGACTTGGCGACGCGGAAGACATCGGGGCGGCCGAACGATTGGGCGGCCGTGTTCGCGGGTCGGAAGAATGTGATCGGCGAGAGATGGCGGTTCACCGGGATGATGACCGTTCGTTCGGTCCCCTGGGCGGTGAGTGCCGTGAATTTGCTTTGAAAGTTGAGCAGGTGCCGGTCGTAGGCCAATTCGCCCAACTCGACATCGTGGCTGTGCTCATCTCGCAAGTCGTGATTGTGGTCGAGATCTCCCGAATGGAAGACGACCCGTCCTCGGGGATCGGTCACCTTCACCTCAACCCAGACTTGCCGCTCGGCGGTGAATCCGGTGGGGAGATTGTGCCCGAGAGTGGTGCTCTTGACGTCAACACGGACCTTGACCTTGTCGCCAGCGCGGGCGAGTTCGTCATGCGTGACAGCAATTTTCGCAGCGTTCCTGAGCAGCTGGTGACGCAGTTGCGTGGCGCGTGCCAACTGCTGGCGGTTGCGAATGCGGAGGACGGTGAGTGATTCCCTTTGATAGGGCGTCAGGCACTGTTGGTTGCGGTAGTCGGTTTCATACATCCAGTCGAGTTTGTGGGGGAACTCCGTGTCGGGCAGCAGGGAGTAGTCTGGGCCGACGAAAGAGTGGTCCGAGATCGGGCGGTCGGGCAAACAACTGGGGTCGACGCCTGGAACCACGGCGATCTTTCCCCAGGGCCGTTTGTCGCGAGGAACGGGAACGCCCGGGTTGGGCCCCATATGACAATGCTGGCAGGCAATTCCCTGATCTGCGGCTGGACTGTTCTGCCATTCGCTGAACGCCTCTTCGAGGCGGACCCCTTGAGGGTTTGTGACGTCGTGGCAACTCCCGCAAAAGTCGGCGGACATCAGGCCCGCGCGGGCGTGCGAATTGTGAGTGGAACCATCGGGGTTGACAGGGTCTTGAAAGGGACCGAAGAGGCAGCCGTCCCGCACTTGACCAGGAACGACGGGGAGACGCCCGCTCGCCTTGTAGTAGGGCTGAGACAGGCGATGGCAGACGACGCAGGTGACCCCTTCCATGGAGATTCGTGAGCGATGGATGTTCCGTGTTGAGCCGGTTTCGCCGAGCGCCACGCCGATGGGCGTGTGACAACGCGTGCAGAACGTGCCGACGGTTCCGTCGGTCCGCTCGATCATTGTGAGCGTGAAGGCCTCGAAAGCCGGGCTATGCTGGGCATAGGCATGCATCGACCGGGACCAGTCATCGAAGTGCTTCGGATGGCACTGGCCGCACTCCTTCGCGGAGACGAAATCGGTCTCGAGCAAAGGGCGGATGTTACAGGTTTGAGGGAGGGCGTATTCGAGAGCACCGTTGGCGATCCAACGATGAAGAGTTTGCAGTTGTCCGGCGGAGAGCCAGTCGAGTTTGTTGTCGGGGGGCATCATCGGCTCGTCGGGATCCGTACAGCGAGGATCGGCCGCGTGGTTCCAAACGACATATTCATAAAGAGGGGAGTTCTCCGGATCTCCAGGAACAATGAGAGGGTCGCTTCCTTCTGGACCAGGGGACATCAAAGCGTCATAAGAGCTGAAGTCATGACGCTCGGTATTCGGTCGGTGGCAGCCATTGCACTTGGCGCGGATCGTCCAGAAGACTTCGAGCCAATCTTTGTCGAAGGGGTGTCCCGAAGAACGGACAATCGGCGGCGTCGCCTGTGCCTGATGAGAATCCCCTGGAGGGCCACAAAGAACGGAGATCGCCGCCAGGAGAGACACTCCCAGCAGAACCTTCCAGACAAAATTGGAACTCCGGTCGTCCCGAGCTGGGGCGATCGTTGAAGCGTCTGGAATATCCGGTGATCGTCCGAGGGAGTCCATTCCCGATCCGTATCCGGTTCAGAGTGCCTGTCAGGTCATCGAGTTTCTCAAGTTCCGTGCGACTTGAGTTCAACTCGTCGTTTTGACGAACTTTCATCGTTTTGTTGGAGCCATTTTCGGGACTCACTTCTGAGTGATCGGCGAAGAGGTTGTTGGTCGTGAGCAGGATCGCTACAGCCCGAAGAGTCTGCCAAATGGGACAAGTCCCCAAGCGTCGCCACTGACAATGCGCGGCAATCCGGCTAAATTCGTTCAAGTTCAGATGGATAGACAACCCCAGCCATTCCGGAGTTCCCCCGTGTATCGATTGCCCTCAAGGACGTGTTGGTTCACATGTCTTGTGGCCAGCGCGCTGGTCCTGATTCTTTCACCAGCGATGGCCGATGAGAAAGACACCGGATTCAAGCGGCTTTCCCATCGGCCCGTGACCATTGAGGGTTGGGAGGTCGAGGTCGATGAGGCCTTGCTTGAGGGGGAACGTGCGGAATTCGGCAAGCTCGCATTGCGTCTGTTGGGGGACAAGCTCTTTGAACTGACACGGATGTTGCCTGCGAAGCGAGTGGCCGATTTGCAGACGGTGGTGATCTGGATTGATGACCGTCATGAACTGACGAGCATGCAGTACCATCCAGGAGCGGGTTGGCTCAAAGACCATGGCTATGATCCCGCGATGGAAAAGGGGGTCCATATTCCCCGGGCTCAGCGGTTTGTCGACCATGTGTCGCGACATGACCAGCCATTTGCCTTGTTGCACGAACTGGCTCATGCGTACCACGACCAGTTTCTTGGCTGGGAGGACGCATCGATTCGGGAAGCGTGGGAAGCGTTCTGCGAGTCGGGGAAATATGAGCAAGTTGTCAGTATTTCCGGACAGCAGCGAAAGCACTATGCGTTGACGAATGAGAAAGAATTCTTCGCGGAGATGAGCGAGTGCTTTGTGGGGACGAACGATTTTTATCCGTTTGTCCGGGGAGAGTTGAGAGAGGCGGAACCGGAAATCTTTGCTCTGATGAAAGCGATCTGGTCTGGAGAGTGAGCGGGGTCCAAGTGACCCCGCCCAAGCACCACTCCACAACAGGTTTTCGGTGTTCCGTTATCTGGCAATTTCCACTGTGAGGAGGGGCTGAGTTCCCAGCGAATCCCAAACCCCGATTCCCCATGCCCGATTCGTCTTTGTTAGTGAATGCTGTCCTGATCTTCGCAGAATTCGGCGTAGTCGTAGAAGCCGCTGCCGCTCAGACCGCCGCGGTGACCGCAGGTCCCTTCGTAGGAGTAGGTCTGCTGAATGCACGAGAAGGCGGAGCCGACGTCTTCGAGTTCGTTATTGATGTTGTGAGAGAGTTCGGCGAGTCCAACCACGAGGCCGAGCACGCAGATGGTGGCAACCAAGACGAGTTCTGCGGAAACGATGAAACCGGCTTCGTCATTCAGGAGGGCGTTGAGGTGAGTCATGGTGTCTGTTCCTTGTTGTTGAGGAGTGAGAAGATGTTGTTGTTGATGACTAGACCTAAAGCAGAGGGCGTACCAATCTCTTGACAGAACCTCGCGGAAACTCCCTGGGAACACCTCCGAACACACCGTAAACCTTTACACGGGAGTAATTTGTGGATTTGAAAAGACTTCTGAACGTTTTGTTCAAAGCGATGTTTGTCGAATGGCCCCTTGTTGGGAAACGGCAACATCGCTCGCCCGGACCTCCAACTCCGTTGGCGGACACGAGCGGCAAATCCTTCTCTTTCTGTCTGTTACGGCGTATGTTGAGAAACGGCAACGATGTGGTTCGGAGTCAACAAGGGGATCCATGACGAAATCGTTTCGAGACCGGATTCAGGAACCTGGGACGTTTTTGTTGGACGGAGCCACGGGGACCGAGCTGTCCCGACGGGGATTTGACACGAGCGGGCCCTCGTGGACGGTGGCGGCGATCCGGGAATGTCCAGACCTGTTGGAGCAAATTCATCGGGACTATGTTGAAGCGGGTGCTGAACTGATCACGGCAAACACGTTTCGTACGCAGGCCCGGAGTTTGGTCTCCTTGGGGTGGGAGCATGAGGCGAAGGAGTTGACCTCCGAAGCCGTCGAAATCGCGCGACGGGCCGCGACGGATTGGAGTTTTGTCGCGGGATCGGTGAGTCCGTTGGCCGACTGCTATTCGCCGAAGCTCACGCCGGCCGAATCAGACCTGGAGAGGGAACACCGTGAACATGCCCGGAACCTCGCGAGTGCTGGCGTAGATCTGATCCTGGTGGAAACGCAGATCACGCATCGTGAGGCGGTGATCGCCGCGAGAGCGGCGGCGGAGACAGGAGTCCCGTTTGCCGTCAGTTTCGTGACGTATTCGAACGGCAACCTTCTATCTGGCGAATCGCTTGGTCCAGCCCTTCGAGAGATCGCCGAGTTGTGCCCCGCTGCCTTTCTGCTGAATTGCATTCCCGCTCACGAGGCGTTGGCGACTCTGCGACAGCATCTTCACCGAAATCCCGATGTTCGATGGGGGGCCTATGCAAACACCGGAAGGCGAACAGCCACCGGAAGTTGGGAGTCGACGCACGCCGAAAATCCGGCAGTTTACGCCGGATTTGCGAAGGACTGGCGAGAATCAGGATTGACGTGGATTGGGGGATGCTGTGGCACCACTCCAGAGCACATAAGCTCTTTATCAAAAGTCCTTTAGGAGGATCTGCCAAGTTCCGCGTCGACGACGTCAGCTCGTCTCGGCGCGGGAATTCCGGAAAATCCCCGGAAACACGGTCTTTTCGAGCCAGTCGCCATTGGCTACGTTCCGGCCCCTTCTCTCTCCCGTCAATGAATGATTCCCCCTTTATCTGCCGACCGCGCCCGGTCTCGGGAGCGGTCTGCCCGTTGTCTCCACCGATCACATCACCGGGTTATCCATGCAGACACAACGACACTCAGATTCGTCCCGGCTGGCCGATGACACACAATCACTCGGGGATGCCGTTCCAGTGGAACGACGTCACGGGGATGGCGCCGGCTGGGCGATCCAGAGAACCGTGTCCGGTTTGATCCAACGTTCACGGAAGACGCTGATGGCGAGTTCACCCTCCTGCACCCGAAACCTGACCTGGAGCGACCGTGTTCGCCGCTGGACGTCTCCGCTCGCATGCGTCGCCTTGTTCGCGGCATCGCTGTTTTGCCCGACGACGGCATCGGCCCAACCAGACTATGGGGACGGCGCCGCTTACGATTACGAAAGTGATGTGGATTTCTCGCTACCGTTTGACGACCACTCGGGTTCGGTCAGCGCGGTCCCGGAACCCGAGGACCATGGGGTTGGCGGCTACGGAGTCAAAGGGCGTGCCGGACATATCGTGGGAGACACGGTTGGCCGCAATGATTCCATTACCTACTTTGACATGTCCCCTTATGCCTTCTTCGACGATACGATGCTTTTCGGCGAAGGCCGATTGTTCATCGCAAATAACGGACGAGTCGGCGGGAGCGCTGGTCTGGGGCTTCGCCGATTCTTTTCCGAGAAGAATCTCATCGGCGGAGCGTCCTTCTGGTATGACCGGGATGATTCGAGAGGCCCCACCTTTGAACAACTCGGTTTGTCAACGGAAATGTTGTCCGAGTGGCTGGACTGGCGAACCAACATCTATTTCCAGATCGGTCAGGATTTGGCGATCACCCGGGAACGGGTGGAAAACGGAACCGAGATGTTTGTCGGACAGAACATCGCGTTTCAGCGTCGGACATTCGCCGCGAATACGATGCAGGGAATGGACATGATGTTTACTGTGCCGGTTCCGGGAGAACTGCCACAGCGAAACAACCTCGAATTGTCCGCGGGCTGGTACATGTTCGAGGCTCCGGACTATCCGATCGAGGATGTCTATGGCTGGAAGCTTCGGCTGGATGGGGACATCCTCGATCGGCTGTCGCACATGTTCGTCGAATACACCAGCGACGCGACCTTCAAGAACAACATCATTTTCGGCGTCGACGTGAATTACTGGCACACGCTGGAATCACGACCGCGTCTGGGCCGCAGCCAATACAATCGCATGGCCTCCTGGGTCCGTCGTAATCGGACGGTCACCGTGACGGAGACCAGTTTCCTGCAGGCTCCCGAACTCGCAATCAATCCCGTTACGGGACAGCCTTATCTTGTCTATCACGTGCGAAACCGTCCCGATGGAGCCTTGC
>JAGQQQ010000108.1 GCA_020426125.1 Planctomycetaceae bacterium | reverse complement strand
CCCATCGCGGCCGTCTCAATGTGCTCGCCAATATCATGAAGAAAAGCCCGCGCATGATCTTCCGGGAGTTCGATGACAGCGACCCGGAACAGAACATCGGCCGCGGCGATGTGAAGTACCACCTGGGCTACAGCCACGACTGGACGACATCCCAGAACCAGAAGGTGCACCTCTCGCTCTGCTTCAATCCGTCTCACCTGGAGTACGTGAATACCGTCGCGATGGGACGGATGCGCGCCAAGATGGATCGCTATCGGGACCGGCGACATGAAAACGGAGCCGTAATCCTGATCCACGGCGACGCCGCCTTTGCAGGGGAAGGGATCATTCAAGAAACCCTGAACATCAGCCAGCTCGAAGGCTACTCCGTGGGCGGCACCATTCACATTATCGTCAACAACCAAGTTGGCTTCACGACCTCGGCCGACGAAGGACGGTCGACCACCTACGCGACCGATGTCGCGAAGATGCTTCAAATCCCCATCTTCCACGTGAATGGCGAAGATCCCGAAGCGGTCGCCCAGGTCGTGAAACTGTCGCTGGACTTCCGGAAACGGTTCCAACGCGACGTCGTCATCGACATGTATTGCTTCCGTCGCCGGGGGCACAACGAAGGGGATGAGCCCTCGTTCACGCAGCCGGTCATGTACCAGGAAATTCGCAAACACCCGAGCGTCTACGAGAACTATCTCCAGTCCCTTTTGAGCCAACGGGAAGTCACTCGAGAAGAAGCGGAGAAGGTCGTCGAAGAGCGCCGCGAGAAACTCGAACGGGAACTCGAAGAAGCCCGTCGCGATGACTACATCAAGTGCCTCGACCACTGGGGAGGCGTCTGGTTCGGCTACGACGGCGGCCCCGTCTCCGAAGCGGACTATCCCGACACCAGCGTCCCGAAAGAAAAGCTCAGCGAGATCCTGGAGAAGCTGACAACCGTTCCCGAACATTTCGAACCGCATCCGAAAGCCCAGCGGATTCTCGACCAACGACGAACCATGGCCGCTGGCAACGAACCGCTCGACTGGGGAGCGGCCGAGGCGTTGGCGTTCGGGACCGTCCTCGCGGAGGGGCGGCCCCTGCGGATGAGCGGACAGGACGTACGGCGGGGGACGTTCAGCCATCGGCATGCGTATTTGTTTGACCACCGCAATGGAGAACCCTTCAACCTGCTGACCAACGTCAAAGATCCGGAAACCTGGATCGGGCTGTACAACAGCCCGTTGTCCGAGTCAGGCGTGTTGGGGTTTGAATACGGCTACAGCCTTGACTGCCCCGAAGGGCTCGTCGTCTGGGAGGCTCAGTTCGGCGACTTCTGCAATGTCGCTCAACCGATCATCGACCAGTTCATCGCCAGCGCAGAGGACAAATGGAACCGGCTCAGCGGAGTCGTCATGCTCTTGCCACACGGTTTTGAAGGGCAGGGCCCCGAGCACTCGAGCGCCAGGCTCGAACGGTTTCTGATGCTCTGTGCGGAAGACAATATCCAGGTCTGCCAGCCCTCAACTCCGGCGCAGATGTTCCACCTCTTGCGTCGGCAGGTCCTCCGCAAATGGAAGAAGCCGCTCGTGGTCATGACGCCCAAGAGTCTGCTCCGGCATAAGGAGTGCGTTTCTACCTTGGACGACTTGGCAAACGGATCCTTTCAACGGTTCATCCCCGATGAGACGATCACGGACATGTCGAAGGTCCGCCAGGTGCTGCTCTGCTCCGGCAAGGTCTACTACGATCTGATCGACCGTCGCCGCGAACTCGGAATCGAAGGGAGCATGATCGTCCGAATCGAGGAGTTGTATCCGTTCCCCTCGACGAAGCTCAAGAAACTGTTCGAACCACTCCCGGACAGTACCCCGTTTGCATGGGTGCAGGACGAACCTTCTAACATGGGCGCCTGGCCGTATCTCAAGCAACGGTTTGGCGACCGCTTCCAGAAGCGGTTCCCGTTTGAACGCATCAGCCGCCCCCGCTCCGCCAGCCCCGCCACCGGTTCGTCGAAAGCCCATAAACACGAACAGGAAATGCTCCTGGAAGCCGCGTTCAGCAAGTTTACGACGGTGTCGACATCGTGACCTCAAAGCAACCATCGTCGGCCCCACGCTCGGTGCCATGCCCACGTCGCCATGAGAAAACTAATCACCATCCTCAACGTCATGATCCGTGACGGAAAAACTTGGAACAATCCTTCCGTTTCCCCTTGAAATTCAAGATAGTCGCTACCCGAACTGAAAGAGCAGCACTTATCAAAGTTCCGGCGTCGGTCGGCCACGCGGCAGGTAGCTATCTCTTTTCCCCAAAGGAGTGATTGCATGTCCGCCCGAGAAGCAAAAGGCATTGCACGCGCGATTCTCTCTGTCATTCCTGAATTGAGCTATGAAACATTCTGTATTGTTGGGGCACCGAATCCTTTTTCAGACACCGATGATGTGCGGTTCTGCAAGGTCAATAACTCCTCAGTATGCATAGGCAGGGCACATGCCACCTTTCGGCGTTCACTGATTGCTCGCACACGAGCTGATTTACATGATCTTAAGTTTGTGACCGTCGCGAATTACACGATTCGTAGAATAGTTCTAGACGTGCTAAACACATGCCATTTCTCCCCTTGCAATGGAAAGTCCGGAATCCGACTTTTCGATGACATCCCTCCCTGGGTGTGGTACACAGACTCGACCGGATTAGGATTTATTGCATCTAAGAAGGTCAGTAGAATCGTTGGTCTTGAGTTAAAGTGCGGAACATTGTCGCATCATATTGACATATTATTGGACTCGCTTGGAAGGGTGGCATTGCCACGCGAATGAGGATCAACGAGAAGTGTGCCATGCCCACGTCGCGAA
>JAGQQQ010000107.1 GCA_020426125.1 Planctomycetaceae bacterium | reverse complement strand
TCCAAAGCGGCGACGAGTCGCCGCACTCCAAAGTTCACATCATTGAGAACACTTCGATTTTGAAAGAGACTTCGTTGATGCTGCGCCCGCTCGCACCGTTCTTTTCTCTGTTCACAATACTGCTCTGTTCGATGTTCTCCGCGACCAGCAACGGAGCCGACCGTCCCAACATTCTGTTGATCTACACGGACGACCACTCGCATCGCACGATCGGTTGTTATCCCGAAGCCTACGATTGGGTAAAGACCCCGAACATCGATCACCTCGCGAAGAACGGCGTTCGCTTCGCCTCCGCGTATATCGGGACGTGGTGCATGCCTTCGCGGGCGGCCTTGCTCACCGGGCATCATCCATATGGTGTTCAGTCGATGCGGATGGAAGGCGAGTACCCCGGCAGCGAGTATGACCCCGAGAAATGCCCCTTCTGGCCGAGTGTCTTCCGCAAACAGGGCTATACGACCGCCCAGATCGGAAAGTGGCACACTGGCACCGACACGGGCTTCGGACGCGATTGGGACTATCAGAAGGTCTGGAATCGCCCGCGTTACCCCGACAACGCCGGCAACTACTTCTATGACCAGTTGATCGAAACAAACGGCGGAGAACCAGTGATGACGCCGGGGTACACGACAGACAACTACACGAACTGGGCGGAGGAGTTCCTTCGGGGTGAACACCGGGACGCCGAGAAGCCATGGTACCTCTGGCTCTGCTACGGGGCGGTGCACGGCCCCTTCACGCCAGCCGACCGGCATATGGACGCCTATCCCGAGATCGAGGTTCCAGTCCCGTCTGACATTTATCCGACCCGGCCCGGCAAGCCGGAGTACGCCGCGAAGATGAACCGCTGGGTCCTCGATCCCGATGGTTCCGGACAACCCGTGCTCGCTGGAGGGCGGATCGACATGGACACCATTCGCGGCACCACCGGCGTGCATGGCAACACACTGCATGACTGGGTGCGGCAATACCATCAAAGTGTGCTGGCCATTGATGACGGCGTCGGACGGTTGATGAAGACGTTAAAGGAGACTGGGCAGTTGGAGAACACGGTCGTCGTCTTCACATCGGATCAGGGTTTCGCCTGGGGGCAACATGGGTTCCACCACAAACTCGCCCCCTACGATGCCACGATTCGCTCGCCATTGATCGTCTCCTGGCCAAAAAAGTTTCCCACGGGCGCCGTTTGCCCGAGTCCTGTCTCGGGGGTTGATCTCGTTCCGACGTTCTTTGATCTCGCGGGGATCGAACTCCCCTGGAAGATGCACGGCCACAGTTTGATGCCGTTACTGACAGATCCCTCCGCGAAGTGGGGACATCCCGTTCTCACAACACTAACCGCTCGAAAATATGGCGACGACACCGCCGATATCCCCACCGAACGTGAGTCGCTCTACCTAGGGGGGATCCCCTGGTGGATCTCGCTGAGACAGGGGAAGTACAAGTACATTCGCACGCTCATTCAAGATGAGATCGAAGAACTGTACGACCTCGAAGCGGATCCCGAAGAACTCAACAACCTCGCAATGAACCGGTCACACCATGGGACCGTGAAAGAGTTCCGCGAAGCCCTGTTGGCCGAACTGCGGCGAACGGGCGCCAAGATGGTCGACCACCTTCCCCCGGTACGACCGTTATCGAATTGAACGGTCATCGAATCTCGACGACGCCCGGAGTGCGTTCGCTTAAACGGGGACCGAGTTGATCTCTTTCACGGATAGATTCCATCGCTGCTTTGATGCCCGAGTCGAGTTCTCAAGACCGGCCGTTGGCCGTGCGTCGCCGCCGTGATTTGGTCATCGCCCAGACAGGCACTGCGACTGCTCCGCGTTGGACCGTGAAGGATCCGCTCTCCCTGCGGTACTTCCAACTTCGTGAAGCGGACTACTTTGTCTTTTCGCAGCTCAACGGGGATGTCACGCTCGCGGAGATCCAGCGTCGCTACCATCGGCAGTATGCCCCTCGGAAACTCGCGGCAGCGACCGTGCTCGCGTTCGTCCAGCGGTTATGGTCACAGGGGCTTGTGACCGTCGATCAATTCGGGGCTTCGGAATCGTTGTTTCGTCGTCAACAACTGGTCGCTGGCCAGCGTCTCTCTCAGGGGCTCGCATCGCTTCTCGCGATTCGCTTTCGAGGGATCGATCCGGACGGGATCTTGTCCGCTTTGCTGCCGGTCTTAGGATGGTTCTTCTCCATTCCGATGCTTCTCATCACAATCGGCTTGATGGCCTTCTCTGGGGGACTCGTCCTGGCAGAATGGGACCGCCTGCTCAGCGATCTGCCAACCTTCCGGTCAATGCTTTCATTCAACCAGGCGGGGGTCTTTGTGGCAGTGTTCGTCGCCGTGAAGATTCTCCACGAACTGGGGCATGGACTCGTTTGCAAAAAACTGGGCGGCGAGTGTCGGGAATTGGGGGTGATGTTATTGGCGTTGACCCCCTGCCTCTACTGCAATGTTTCCGATGCGTGGCTTCTGAGAAATCGCTGGCATCGGGCGGCCATCGGAGCGGCGGGGATCGACGTGGAGCTTGTCTTGGCATCGGTTTGCACGCTGCTCTGGCATAGTTCGCGGCCTGGGCTGTTTCACTCCGTCTGTCTCGACGTCATGCTGATCTGTTCGGTCAATACGCTTCTGCTGAACGGCAATCCTCTGCTCCGCTACGACGGCTACTACGTCCTCGCCGATCTCATCGACGTCCCCAACCTTCGCCCGCGATCACAACAGTTGCTCCGGAATGCGATCTATCGCGTCTGGTTCGGGCAGCGGTTTGACGCGGGCGAGAATCAATCGGCTGCGACTCAATTCGGATTCCTGGCTTTCGGATTGGCCTCGGCCATCTACACTTGGATTGTGGTCTTTGCCATCTTGTGGATGTTTTATCAAGTCGCCAAAGGATATGGTCTGGAAGTGATCGTGGTTGGTTTCGGAGTCATTCTGCTGCTGAATCGCGTTTGGAGGCCCTGCTCGCAACTGCTTCGCACGGCACGTCATCTCGCCAAAGAAGGACAACTCCGTTTGTTCCGTTTTCTTCTTGTCACCCTGCTTCTGTTTAGCGGCGTCCTGGGATGCTTGCGGATCCCGGTGGACCGGCAGGTGACGGCTCCATTGTTGGTTCGCCCGGCGGAGGAGACACTCGTGTTTGTGACGGTCCCCGGCCGAATCCGCCGCGGTTTCGACAGTCCTTCAGGAAAGACAGTCTCCGAAGGTCAAATCCTCGTGGAATTGGAGAACCTGGAAATCACTCAAGCACTCAAGCGACTCGCCGGCGACGTCGACAGGCAAAGGAAAAAGTTAGAAAGCCTGGAGATTCGACGGGGCGAATCTCCCGATGCGGCGAATCAGATTCCCGTCGCCCAATCAATGCTGGTCGATCTGACACGGAGGTTACAGAGTCGTGAAGAAGAGGCGGCCCGACTCACGATTCGCAGCCCTCTCTCTGGAACACTGCTCTCGGGAAAGGTGACCCGGTCCGATGATCGGTTTTCTCCGACACCAGACTTGGAATTCGCATTGTTTTCGACGCCCCTTCCCGACCTGTGGTTGGAGGCAGGGACGGAACTTTGCCGCATTGTCTCGCCCACTTCGCGAGAAGCGGTGATGTACGTCGACCAAGCCGAAGCGACGGCCATCGACCCTGGAGACCGTGTCACTTTGACGGTCATGCAAGGTGCGGGAGACGTCATGCGCGGCACGGTCGTCGAGGTCGCCAGTGAACCGATTTCCACCGTTCCGCCGGTCTTAGCTGCGCTCGGAGAAGTCGAGGTCGCAATTGACTCAGAGGGTGGGGTACGACCGATCACTCCAATTCACGAGGTTCGTGTTCGCTGTGATGCTGCGAGCGAAACAGGAGTACCAATCGTTCTTGGCCAAATCGGACGAGGGACGATCGCGCTCGGACGGGAAACGCTTGGAGATCGGCTGCTGAGATTTCTGCGCCGGACGTTCACCTTCGATCTTTGAAGACCGATTTTCATGTCTCGTGAGGGAAGACCATTTTCGGACAATTCGTTCGCAATGAGATGTCTCAATGTGGAGTGCTCCGACTCGTCGGAGATTCCTCTCAGTCGAAGTATTCCTATCAGGAAGCCCACTTCCTCATTGATCCTACCTGCGTTCAAAGGAAAGCGGTGACGAGTCACCGCACTCCAAAGACTTCTTCTTTTTCTACTCGCTGGCTGATGCCGGGGAACCATCAGCCGGGGCCACTTCAGATGTGATTGCTCCCACCGCGTAATTCCAGTTCAAGAGTGCGATATTGTACGCTGCAATGGCCGCATGTTCTTCCTGCAAGGCACTGGCCAGCCGCGTTCGGGCTCGGACAAACCGGTCGAGGTCTAACTGGCCGGCGTCGTAGAGCTTGGCATAAGTCTCGAACTGCACGCGAGCCGCTTCGCCTCGTTCCCGTTGCCGCTCGAGCACGTGATACGCAGTGGTGACACCGTCATAGGCTTCCCGGACCTGTTGCTCGATCTGTTGCTGGATCTCTGCTAGTCCCCGCATTTGTCGCTGGAGCGAGAGTTCTGCCCGTTCCACGGCCGCCCTTTCCGCCCGTCGCCCGAGGACATGCCGGAACCTGACTCCCATCGTCCAGTTGCCATACTCCGCGGAAGTCAGTCGATCGACCGATCCTCCCAGCCCATCGTCCAGTCCCGACAGGGAGTAGCCCGCGAACGCGCTCACGTCCGCACGCGCATTGTTCTGGCGACGGGAGAGGTCCGTCTGTGCCTGCTTGATGGCGAGTTGTTGCGTCCGAATCTCCGCGCGGCGACGGATGGCCGTTTCGAGACCATCTTCCAATATGGGTTCAAACTCCCCGTCGAAAGGTTGATCCGTGAGCGTGAGCGGACGCCGGTCCGTTGCGGCCATTCCCAACAAGGTCTTCAAACGGTTGCTCGCCGTTTGTGCTCGCTGACGGGACTGCTCCAAGTCCACCCTGAGTGTCTCCAAATGCTCCTTCGCTTGGGCCGCTTCGACAACACTTCCCTGCCCGAGGTCGAGCCGCTTTTGTTCAATTCGCGTCGTAGTTGCGGCTTGGTCAACGAGGGACTCCAACGTTTTCACGTTCTGCTGGGCGAGCCACGCATCCCAGTACGCCCGCTGGACATTGAGCAGCGTTTGATCCAGTTCCCCCTGAAACTCCGCGAGGGACTGCTGATGTCCGAGCTGCGCGATCTGGATCCCGGCCAAGTTGGCGTCGCTGCCAAATCCCCGCAGCAGCGGCTGTTCAACAACGGCATTGATCGCGGACTGATACGCCGGGTTAAAGACGAGGAACTGGCCGTTGGGAGAATTTTCGCTGTAAGAACTGGCGACGCCCACACGTGCGAGAGTTCCGGAGGAAAACCGTTTTTCCACTTGGGCCAGGTTGGGCAGTCCGGCCGCGGGACCGATCGCTGTCGAGTTGTACTGCGACACGCCTCCGGCCTGAGCTTGAACGGCTGAACTCACCTGTTGATGGGCATCGGCCCACTGGGCTCCAGCCGTGAATGCCGGGTCAAACGCCGCGAGTTCGACGTCTTCCCGGGTGCGTGCTTCGAGTGGACGGAACGCCAACACCCGCATTCGCGGATTGTTCCGAGCCGCTAGAGAAACGGCGTCCAACACGGAGAGCGACAACTCTCCAGCCACCGGGGCAGGAGGCACCTCCGACTCCGCGAGAAATTCCACCTGCTGGATCGTCGATCTCTCCTCGGTCGTCTGATGTTCACTGTCAACGGACTCTTCGGCCTCCTCGTCGATTGGCACTGGGGGAACAGGTCGCTGTTCGACTTCCGCAGAGATCTCGGCCAGCGGTCGGTCGATCGTCAGCAGCGAATGCGCACAACCTGAGAAGCCCATTAGGGCGCAGAGCATCCCCAGTAACGCTGTCACCCAGCGTTCAAAACAAGAGCGACGGTGATCGAGATCGCCCGGATCCATGAAGTGGAGTTTCGAGTGAGGACGGAGAACGATGGCAATTCAGCGAACAGTCCCCGATCGCGTTCCCCGCGCCTATGGCAGCGCCCCTTCGCTCGAAGCTCCGACAGGAATCTTCGGCAATTCCTGCCGATGGGATGCGAGAAGTGGGCAACGGTTCTACTCCGGAAATCGAACCCAACTCAATGGCACGGAATTCCGCGACGGCGGTTCCCCGTCCCAGGTGATCACAATTCGCCCCGGCTTCGTGCCGACGACCGTCACCGGATACCACTCGCCGGCGTGGTGTCCGATCAATTTCATGCCCGGGCTCACTTCAGTTTCGTTCAGAATCTCCCGCCCTGGGCCGACACCTGATCGGGCCACAATGGCTGATCCACCAGGTTGGACATCCGACAGTTTTAACAAACCCGTTTTGCCCTCGTCCGGGCCGTATTCCCATCGGACTTGAACGGTGCGGTTCGCATAGACCTGCAACGCCAGTCCTCGGACAAACTTGCCTGTGGAATCCTTGGCCATGACCGCCCCCCCGGTCCGGATCCGACCGATGTTGTCCACCGGTGTCCCCGCGTCGGATGCGCCCGTCGCTTGTCCTGCCTGTTCGGCCGCTGTGGACTCCGCGTTCGACATAGCGACCGCTGAGGGGGGGGCCTTTCCGAGCAGGACGAAACTTCCGAACCCGCGTCCCCATCGGTTTGATGTGACCCCGTTTTGATTCGAGGCGGGATGTTCGAAGGGAGGATCGACCATCCGAAACTTGACGAGGGCCGTTTCTCCAGGAGCCAGAAGCCCAGCGTGTACCGCCGCCGTGGCGAGATCGGAATCGTCGGTATAGGTTTCAGTGCCGAAGATTCGTCCATCGGTCCGGCCGGTGACGCGCGCCATCAGCACTCCTTCGCGTCTCCGGTACTCTTGGGGAGTGCCGCCCGTTAGAGACACAAGTTCCGGGCCGTCTCTGTTCGAGTCAACGCCGTTGGGATCGTTGGCATTCATCAATCCCTGATTCGGATCGACGGGTGCAAACGAATTCTCGTCCGGAAGAACCTCCTCGGAGGCCATCGCCCTATTGTCGATGTTGCTCCCAGTCATCTGAGCATTCCGCCACGCCTGTTCCAAGTGCGGACGGGCGGCCTTGTGGATCGGGACCATCTCAATTCGTTCGGTCCCCCCGGCATGAGTGATGTACAGAATCTCTTTCTTCCGCATCCCGCGTCGAGCGACCTGTTGAATCTCCTCATGCGAAATATCGCTGACCGAGGAATACGAGAACTCTTTGGGACTCGTGGAGAACCAGAAGAGTTGGTCACGAATGACCACCTTGTCCGGAGCGACGGTCACATACGCCATGATCTGGCTGGGAACTCCCATCAGCAGAATGATCAGTCCAATCAGCGTCAGCCCCCCGCCGATCACCACTCCTCCCCACGCCTTGCTCTCCCCGGACGAGGACCGCCTTCGTTTTTTCTTCGTCTTTCGTTGTGGAGGAACGGCCTTGCGATACGACTCCAAGGCTATTCCGACTCCAAAGACCAGAAAGGCGATCGCAATCGCCAACAGTCCCAAGATCGACGGAATCGAATTCTTGAAGGTCATCGACTCCCCGGTCTGGCTCACCGTCGTACAGCCCGAGAGTACGACGACGCTCAAAAGAAGGGGAATCCATCGACAATACGAGAATCTGCCAAACATCGCTCTCACCAAGTCTGCGAAACCTCGATCCCCACGGTTCAACTTTCGGTCAAGATAAACTTACGTTTGAACGAATTCAAATGGTCCTCAGATGATCCTCCGTCGCCCCCACTTCAGAATCATGGCTGTTCCCAGGAGGGACCCCGACCGGAATCTGATCGCTCGCATGACAGACCGGGATCCGAGATACTGAAATACCTCGAAGACTTCCCTCGTTCAGGAGAGACGCCGTGTTCCGTTTGGACCGTACTCGTATCGCCCTGCCCTTGCTGCTGTTGGTGTCGATGCTCCCGTCACTCGTCCTCGGACAATCTGATTCTCCAATGCTCGATCTCTCCCTGCGGTCGC
>JAGQQQ010000106.1 GCA_020426125.1 Planctomycetaceae bacterium | reverse complement strand
GGGGGATGCAACTGGTCGTGCATGCTCCATTTGGCGGGCGAATCAATCGGGGATGGGGGCTTGCCTTTCGCAAGCGGTTCTGCCGATCCTTTGACTTTGAGTTGCAAGCGAGCGCTGACGATGACGGTTTCATTCTCTCGCTCGGTCCCCAGCACAGTTTCCCGATTGAGTCCCTGTTCCCGATGATGCGGCCGGACAATGCCCGCAACCTGCTGGAGCAGGCGCTTCTGGCGGTTCCGATGTTTCATCTCCGCTGGCGATGGAACGTGACACGTGCTCTGTCCGTCGCCCGAATGAAGAACGGCAAGAAAGTCGCCCCGGCGTTGCAGCGATTTCGGTCGGAAGACCTGCTCACGGCCGTTTTCCCCAAGTTGACCGGATGCCAGGAGAATATCACCGGCGACCACGAGATCCCGGACCACCCCTTGGTTCAGCAAACTGTCGAAGATTGTCTGTTTGAGGCTCTCGATATTGAAGGGATCATCGACGTCTTAAATCGGGTGGACGCCGGGGAGATCACTTACGTCGCTCGTGATACGCGAGAGCCCTCGCCGTTTGCTTATGAATTGCTCAACGCCAATCCCTATGCCTTCCTCGATGGCGGCGAAATCCAGGAACGCCGGGCCCGGGCCGTCGCCACGCGTCAGTCATTGAATGTGGAAAGCCTTCGCGACTTGGGGCGGCTCGATCCGCAGGCCATTGCGAACGTCATCGCGGAAGCGCAGCCGGAGATCCGCGACGCCGATGAACTGCACGATCTGCTGCTGACTCGCCTCCTGCTGCCGGTCTGGGACGATTGCACCGCCTTGCCCGGATGTTGCCTGGAGGAGGGACGATTTCAATCGTTTCTCAGTGAACTCACCCAGACCGGGCGCGGCTGTCGTGTGGAATACCGTCCCGGAATGTTTGCCTGGGTCGCAACGGAAAACCTCGCGCAGGCACACACGCTGTTTCCCGAGATCCCGTTTGAGAATGTTGGCCCGGCGACGGAGCTGGATCCGACGGAGAGTCTCCTTTCGCTCCTTCGGGGATGGCTGGAGACCTCCGGTCCAGCGACGGCCGTTGAACTCGCCGATCTGCTTGCACTTCCCATCGATCGAATCTTCGCCTGCCTCGAAGCCATCGAAGGAGAAGGGCTCGTCCTGCGAGGACGGTTCTATCACTGCGACTCTGAGATCGAGAGCGATTCGCCCGAAATCGAATGGTGCCACCGCCGTCTCTTGGCGAGAATTCATCGCCGGACGATGCAGGGGTTACGGCAGGAGATCGAAGCGGTCTCCCCGGCGGTCTTCATGCAATATCTTTTCCAGCATCACGGCCTGGCGCCCGGCCATCGCAAGCAGGGGGCTGATGGACTCCACGAAACGATCTCCCAACTCCAGGGGATCGACATCCCGGCCGGAGCTTGGGAAACGCAGATCCTGCCTGGCCGTGTGGAAGGCTATTCCCCCAGTTGGCTTGATGAACTCTGTCTCTCCGGAGAAGTTTGCTGGGGCCGGCTCTCGCCTCCCGAGCGGAATGCCAATAGCGGTCGGCCTCTGGCTGCGATGACCCGGGCAATTCCGGTCTCCCTCATGCTTCGCGAGGATCTCCCTTGGCTTACAACTGGCAGTAAAGAACGCACTCGCGAGCAACTTTCGGCAGTCGCCATAGATATCGTCGATCTCCTGGAGCGGCAGACGGCGTTGTTCGCGAACGAATTGCGGGAACGTCTCCAACTCTTGTCGGCTGAGTTGGATGGTTACCTCGGGGAACTCGTCGCGGCGGGATGGATCTCCGCTGATGGCTTCGCAGGACTACGGCAATTGATCCGTGCGGACGACCGCCCCGTCAACCGCGAGATCCCGTCCCGGTACCGTCGTCAACGCAAGTCCCACACCGGAATGGGCCGCTGGACCCTTTTCCGCTTCCCGGAGGCGACCGATCAGGATGCCTCAACACTTAACCCTCACCCCTCAACTCTTGCCGAGGATTGGTGTTGGCAGTTGATCCGCCGCTGGGGCGTTGTTTTTCGTGATCTCGTGGTCCGGGAGCCGATTTCTCCGCCGTGGTGGCAATTGGCCAAAATGTATCGCCGACTGGAAGCACGAGGAGAAATACGGGGCGGTCGGTTCATTCGTGGAGTGAGTGGGGAACAGTTCGGGACGAGTGAAGCGGTCCGCGAACTCCGGCAGATCCGCCAGCAGGAGGGGCCGCAGTCCTTAATTATTCTCTCCGGAGCGGATCCCCTGAACCTGACAGGCGTGATCGGTTCCGGTAACCGTGTTCCCGCCCTGACGGGAAACGCGATTGCCTACCTCGAAGGCGAAATTGTCGGCTGGAAGAAGGGCGACCAATCCTGGATCGCTCCCGATCTCCCGAAACAAATCGGCAACCGTCTCTGCTTCGAATGGGGAGCATCTCCCCCCCCCACATCCGAAGGTACCTCCAAGCCAGAACTCGTTACGGAACTTTCCGCGGACGAAATTCCGGCGAAGAAACGCCGACGCAAACCCAAACGCTCCGGCATCCCCAAGCCGTTTACTTTCTGATTGCAGTTCTATCGGCGAACACCTTGCGCGATCACGATGTTCGACTCTCCGGG
>JAGQQQ010000105.1 GCA_020426125.1 Planctomycetaceae bacterium | reverse complement strand
GTCGAGAATGTAGAGACAGCCGTCCGGGCCGGTTTTCTGGACGACGGGCATGAACCACGGATCGTTCGCCGTCAGGAAGTCGGCAAGTTTAGGATTGTCGGGATCACCGGTCTTGGCGATGGAGTCGTATTCGTCGTCCTTCCAGGCGTCTTTCTTTGCTGGGAAGCCGGGGTGCGGTTTGCCTTTGAAGGTCGCTCCACTCCGCTCGACAATATCGGCGTTGATGCAACCGCCGTGGATGTTCCCCATGTACAAGACGTTGCGATATTCTTCGGGGTAGGCATCGCTGTCGAACCAGGTGATCCCGCAGTATGCGGCCTTCTGATGCTTGTGATCGACAATCGATCGCATCGGCCAAGTGTGGGGCGGATACGGTCCTCCCTGCCGGATGTAGTACGCCGACTCGACGATGTGCCACAGATGGTCGATCACGCACGCGGAGATGAAGAAGTCCCCGGTGTCGTTGATCGCGATTCCCCAGGGATTGCTGGTCCCCTCCGCGAAGATCTCGAACTCCTGCGTCCGCGGATGAATCCGAAACATGGCGCAGGTGAATTTCCAACCGGGATGGTCGTCACGGTAGTTGGGGTTTTCCTTGGCGTAGCGAACGTCGCAATAGTTGAAGACGCCGTTGAGTCCGTACAGCCAGCCGTCGGGTCCCCAGGTCAGGGAGTTGGGAAGTTCGTGCGTATCCGTCCGCCCAAAGCCAGTGACGACGGTTTCAATCTTGTCCGCTTTGAGGTCGCCGTCGGTGTCCTGCATAAACAAGATATCGGGCGAGTTGGCAACCCAGACGCCGCCATAGCCAACGGCAATCCCTGACGGGATGTTCAATCCCTCCGCGAAGATGGTGGTCTTGTCGACCTTCCCGTCGCCGTCGGTATCTTCGAGGACTTTAATGCGGTCGCGACCGGGGCCGGGTTCTTTGCGAGGGTATTCAAAACTCTCGGTGATCCAGAAACGGCCCTTCTCGTCAATGAACATCCCGACCGGGTTCACGACATCCGGTTCGGCAGCCACGATCTCCACGGAAAAGCCTTCGGGCACCGTCATCTTTGCCACCGCTTCCTCCGGGGAGAGTGGCGGCCCCGGTGGGCGGTCATGTCGACGGGGAACTTCCAGCCGCTGAGCCTGACTCGTGGAGACCAGACTGAACAGCACGACAGCGGCGTGGATCGCAAGCAAACAACGGGCGAGCTTCATCAGATTCCTATCCCTGTGACGTCAATCATCTCTGGCGATCGTTCGCGAACGAACAACGCCATTCATCAATCAATGGTATGGGATCAATGACGATCCTGAAATCGGGCGGCGAATGCAAGTCGACCGACGGACTCACAGCTTATTCACAGGCTGGAAATTGGCGAGAGAGAGGGCCATCATGAGCGACTGTTTTTTCGCGAGTTTCTGCGAAGTGAGCTTCCCTGACTTTCGCAAAGGATTTGGCTTGCCAGGGATTCACGGCACACCGCCGAGGCCAGACAATCCGCATGCTTTCGGACGTTCTCTTTGGAGTGCTCCGACTCGTCGGAGCTTTCATTCAAGCAACACGTTCGTCTCACCAGATCGAAGTCCCAGTGAATCCCAGCTGTGCTAAACGGAAAGCGGTGGCGAGTCACCGCGCTCCATATTCGGGTGATTTGTGCGTTGTCATGGTGTCGGGTTAGGATGCGTCATTGTTTCCCGTTCTCTCAAAGTTCCATTTATGAAACCGATATTCTTGCTGACCGCCACTTTTTTGATGCTTCCGCATTCGTTTATGGTGGCGGATGACAAGCCGACAAAGCCCGAGAAGAACGCCTCCGCGACGGAGTTCACCAAGGACGCGTTTATCGAGCAGAAGACGGACCGCAAACCGGGGCCGGTCATGTCCCCGGATGAGATTCGCGCGGGGCTGAAGAGCCACGACCGGGCGCTGTTTATCAAAGCGGGCTGGATTCGGGATCCGTATATCACGTTGGGCCCCGATGACTATTACTATCTCACCGGGACGCAACCGAACGAAAACGATCCGCGCGAAGCAGAGAATCCGTACAACATCGGACTTGGGGATCAAAGCATTGTCGGGGAGCAGGTGCGAGCCTATCGGAGTCCGGATCTCGTTGAATGGGAGTCACTCGGCTCGATCTTCACCGTGAAGGACACCTTTCAGGAGTCACGACAGAAGAAGACGATCCAAGACCGATTGATCTGGGCTCCCGAAGTCCATTGGATGGGAGACCGGTGGGCGCTGGTGCATTGCCCCGCGAAGCATTCGAGCCTCGCTTTGTCCAAGGGCGCCAAACTGACCGGTCCGTGGACACACCCGATGAAAGCGAAGATGGGTCGCCGTCACGACCCTTCCCTGTTCACGGATGACGATGGCACTGTCTACATGCTCTGGGGCAACACCTTCGTGGCTCCGTTGAGCGAGGATCTGTCGAGCTACACTGCCGATCCTGTGCGGATTGATCCGTCTGGCTCACGCCCGGGACCGAATGGTGAGCCGATCAACCGCATCGGGCACGAAGGGGCGACGATGATCAAAGTCGGCGGAAAGTATGTGCATCTCGGCACCGCGTGGTCGACCGATCAGGGACGGAAGGGCTCCTACAACCTTTACTATTGCGTCGCGGACAAGATCACTGGTCCCTATGGCCCCCGTCAATTCGCTGGCCGGTTTCTGGGGCACGGGACGCCGTTTCAGGACAAAGATGGAAACTGGTGGTGCACCGCCTTTTTTAATGGAAACGTCCCTCCGGTCTCACGCGAGCGGATCCAGATGCGGGATCTTGGCGAGAACGCACAGACGATCAACGAGCAGGGAGTGACGATTGTTCCGTTGGACGTTCGCATCTTGGCAAACGGAGACATTCACATTCGTGCGAAAGACCCGGCGTATGCGGTTCCCGGCCCGGATGAAGTTCAGACGTTTGATCTGTGATTGTCTCCGCATATTTCATCGGTGTCGGGAGGACGCCGGAGGTGTTTGAACAGGCGCGCATGCAGGCCCGGGAGAACTAAGTTGCTTCTGCTTTTCTCCAATTCGTCACTGTTCCATGGGGGAGGGAAATGTTGACCATCTATTTGGGCGGCATTAGTGGCTCTGGAAAGACGACGCTCGCGGAGCAGTATCGAGATCGGTGCCATGTGCTCAATATGGACTTTGTCGCTCGCGAAGTGGGGACGGCGATCAGTCCCTTTGGAAAGTCGCGGCTCTACTGGTCCCCAGACTTCTGGGAATTCTTTGGAGAAACGGCGTACCTGGACGAGGCGTTTCGCGTCGGGCTGATGCGGGGATTTGGAGGCTTGTTTCGCTTGACGAAACCGCTCCTGGCGGAGGGGAATCTGCTGGTTCGAAGC
>JAGQQQ010000104.1 GCA_020426125.1 Planctomycetaceae bacterium | reverse complement strand
GAGCGCGTCCTTGGTAAGGACGAGGTCATGGGTTCAAGTCCCATCGATAGCTGTTTTATTGTTTGACGACGTAGCTCAATTGGCAGAGCAGCGGATTCCAAATCCGCAGGTTGGGGGTTCAAGTCCCTCCGCCCGTGCTTTCGTTTTTGACGCCCGCCAGATGTCTGGCGGACAAACTCTCCAAGGTCTTCCGGTCGCTGAATGACTCAAGCCCCGGTTAACAGAAGGCTTGCCCAGGATGGCAAAAGCGAATGTCGAAACGACGTTTTGGGGCGAGATGCTTCGCGGCCGGCTTTTTAAGCCAAATCAAGGGCGCGTCGTACGCCAGATCACCGCAGTTTCCGTTGCCCTGGTGTTCATCTCGCTCGCATGGCGATTGAGCGCCACTGTCCTCTCCGAGCAAGAGTCTTGGGCACGATATGGTGGCCCTGGGTTGATTGCAATCATGGGTTGCTGGCTTGGCTTTCGACTCGTCAACTGGCCCACTTTCGCCAACTTTCTCATCTCTGTCGAAGCGGAGATGGACAAGGTTTCCTGGGCCTCCTGGGATTACCTGAAACGAGCAACAGCCGTCGTCCTCGTCGTCATGGTGTTCCTCGGTGCCTACCTTTTTCTTTGCGACATTTTTTGGCAGCAGCTTTTCGGACTCATCGGGTTTCTCGACTTGAATGCACTGGAAACCTAAAACCCGGGTGCAAGCCTGGATTCAGCAATATTGAATTCGTAAACCGAACGCTTGAAAAAAGTTCAGCGATCGTTAAAGATGCGTGGCTTCCCATGGACCAAGACAACCCCACAACAAACGACGACCTTCCCGGTGGTGACACAAAGACCACCCAAGGAGAAGGTGCCGCGCATGACGTCGTGGAGAATGTCGTGGGGGACGAACAGTCGCCTCCCATGCAGTGGTACGTCCTCAAAGTTCAAAGTAACCGTGAGAAGTCAATACGACAGTCCATCTTACGGCGGATCAAGATGGAGGACATGGCAGAGCACTTTGGGGAGATTGTCATCCCCACCGAGAAGGTTGTTGAGACCAAAGGGGGTTCGCGTCGTGTCCGGGAACAAAAGATGCTTCCTGGTTACATGATGATTCAGATGGATCTCAACGACGAAACTTGGCACCTGGTTCGAAGCACCAGCGGAGTCGGCGACTTTACCGGCGCGGCTGGTAAGCCGATCGCAATGGAGGACCATGAGGTGCGAAGATGGCTTGGGCAAGCCCAGGAAGAGAAGCCTGGCACAAAGCCTGCCGAAGAGCCAACCCCAAAACCTGTGGTCAAATTCGACGTGTCCGTCGGCGATCACGTCAAGGTCAAGGAAGGGGCTTTTGAAAGCTTTGAAGGAACTGTCGATGCACTGGATAGTCTCACGGGTAAAGTCAAGGTGATTGTCGAGATTTTCAGTCGCCCAACCGAGGTCGAGTTGGAGCACTGGCAGATCGAAAAGATGTAATGAAGCGCCGTTACTCCCTCGTCACAGGAGAGCGTTCGTGCCCGATAATTCAACATGGAGTTGGCATTTTCGGGGATTTGAGTTTACGATTCCCAGCACCTTATCCCGGGCACTCCACTTGGCGAGTGATAGGGAGGGGCGATTTGATTGTGTTTGAAGTCATTTGAGTCACGGTGACAAATTCGTATCGGTCGGTTCGTCCGACCTACCGAATAGCACCATAAGGAAGCTTGGCAGATGGCCAAAAAACAAGTAGTTGCTGAGATTAAGGTACAGATTCCCGGAGGGCAGGCGACTCCTGCTCCTCCAGTGGGAACGGCACTCGGCCCTCATGGTGTGAACATTGGACAGTTTGTCCAACAGTTCAACGAGAAGACACGAGACATGGCCGGGACCACTGTCCCTGTCGTGATCACCGTCTATAACGACCGTTCCTTCGAGTTCATCCTAAAGAGCCCGCCTGCAGCCGTTCTCCTGAAACAGGCTGCCCAGGTCGCGAAGGGAGCCGCGAACCCAAGAAAAGACAAGGTCGGCACCGTAACATCCGCACAGGTCAAACAAATTGCGGAACGAAAGTTCGAGGACTTGAATTCCTCCAGCATCGAGCAGGCAATGAAAGTCATTGCCGGAACCGCCAGAAGCATGGGAATCACAGTCGTCGACTAGACTTGGCGGTTTGGCATGTTTGGCCATGGGCCTCACAAGAATCCCGTCGACTCGCGCGAATGATCGAAAAGAACAGTCATGAAATTATCAAAAAGACAAAAAGCCCTCCGTCAAGTGACCGAAAAGTTGCAACCCCAAACGGTCGGAGAGGCGGTCTCCACCCTGAAGGGACTCGAAGGCAAACTCCCCAAGGGAGTCACGCCCTGCAAGTTTGATCAGACGGTTGAGTTGTCCATGCGGTTGGGAGTAGACCCAAAACACGCGGACCAGATCGTACGAGGCTCAATTGTCCTTCCCCACGGGATTGGCAAGACACAGCGAGTTCTGGTGTTCTGCAAAGACCAGAATGTCGCCAAGGCCAATGAAGCAGGTGCGGACTTCGCGGGTGGCAAGGAGCTTGCAGATAAGATCAAGGACGGCTGGCTGGACTTCGATGTCGCCATTGCCACTCCCGATATGATGGGTGTCGTGGGGCCGCTCGGAAAGTTGCTCGGACCGCGTGGATTGATGCCATCTCCAAAGGCTGGAACAGTCACGCAGGATGTGACCACAGCAGTAAAGGAATACAAGGCAGGTAAGGTCGAGTTTCGCGTGGACGATGGCGGAAACATCCATTGCATCGTTGGAAAGTTGTCATTTAGCGAGCAACAGCTTCAAGAGAACATTGAGGCGTTGCTCGCTCTGATCCAACAACTCAAGCCCTCGGCTGCCAAAGGTCAGTATGTCCGTTCCGTCACCGTGACCGCGACACAGCTTCCTGGCGTGCCCGTGATTGCGGTTTAGTGTGAGCCCACAGTTGTAATGGACCGGATTGGAACTCGGTGGGTGTTGGACGACAACTGTCCCGACAAACCGAAGAAGGCGAAATTCCAAGCCAAATGGCAGACCGGAGTGGCGAAACCCGTCACGCCAATAGGAAGAGAAAATGAGTAAAGCCGTCAAAGAGATGATCATCGGCGAGATCCGAGAACGTCTGGGTGACACGAAAGACCTCCTCGTGGTCGACACATCGCGACTCGATCCCAACACCGACAACGAGCTCCGCACGAAGCTTCGGGAAAAGGGAATCACACTACTCGGCGTCAAGAACTCCCTCGCTCGACTCGCTCTCAAACAGAATGGCGTCGAGTTCGTCGATGGAGCTTTCGAAGGTCCGTCCATCCTTTGCTACGGAGGAGCCGACATCGTCGCTCTGTCCCGAGAGATGACGGAGTGGGCCAAGAAGATCGACAAGATTCAGATCAAGGGAGGGTCTGTTGACGGCCAGGGTGTGGACGCCCAGGGCGTGGACGAACTTTCCAAAGGTCCGAGCCGTGAGGAATTGATCGGCCAGATTGCTGGTCTGATCCTCAGCCCAGGGGCTCGGTTGGCAGGAGCCCTGCTCGGACCTGGCGGAACGATTTCCGGCCAATTGAAGGCCCTCGCGGACAAAGAAGGAAACGAAGAAGGCGGAGACGCGGCGTAGCGTCCCGGTTCGGCCGAGTTCCAGCCGATTTTTCACTCTACCGAGCCGGACAGTCAGCGCCGGCGATTCAACCTCGGAGTATTTCCCATGTCGACAGAAGCACCGGAAGCACCGGCAAAAGAATTTGACGATTCCACAAAGTCACTCGGCGATCAGATCGTTGGTCTGACCCTGCTGCAGGCGAAGGCGCTCGCCGATTACCTCAAAGAGGTTCATGGCATCGAGCCCGCTGGCGGCGGCGTTGTGATGGCGGCCCCAGTCGGAGGTGGGGGAGCAGAGGCCGCTGCGGTTGAGGAAAAGGACGAATTTGACGTCATTCTCACCGGCTTCGGCGATGCCAAGATCAACGTGATCAAGGCAATCCGCAGCATCACCGGTCTCGGCTTGAAAGAGGCGAAAGACTTGGTCGAGGGAGCCCCCAAACCAGTCAAAGAAGCGGTCTCCAAAGAGGACGCGGAAAAGTTCAAAAAGGAAATCGAAGAAGCTGGCGGAACCGTCGAGCTCAAGTAGTTTTCTGAGGTTGAATCGCAAGCGACGCGGTGTTTCCATCGCGTCGCTTGTTTTCCCAATGCAACGCTTGGACCTTCGATTTCAGAATCCCGTGCATTGTGTGTGCCGTTCGGTTGCAATTTCCTGGCTGGTTGTTAATTTAACCAGAATGGGAGTTTCTCAATCCTCCAGGGACAAGCCGTTGAACGCCCGAAGAGACGTGTTCAGGCAGTTTTTTGCTGTAGAATGGATTCGCAAAAATTGCCTAACTCCGCTTGCAAGTGTTTGCTGTGTTCCTCGTCTGGTTGAGGTTTTTCGCACGTCATGGGCGAGCGAAATGCGTTGCCTGACTGTTGGCTTTTGTCAGTACGTTTTCAGCTTCTTGTTGTCCTGCCACGGAAGGCCGTCGACAAACACCGGAAGGGGGGCCGGGTTGACGGATTATCTCTGCTTTAGTCCCGGTCGCGTCTCGCGGTTCCATGCGCAACAATTCGTTTTGCGATTTCTGCTTATCAGGGATGAACGAGACGGCGCGGCGCGTCTGCTTCCGCCTTCTTTCCTGATGGGCGTCAACACCATGATACGTGTTCGCTCACATTCTCCCTTGCCAATTCGCCTGCTTGCGATGGCATCTCTTTCGATTGGGAATACAAAATCCGCGTTGCCCCCATTCGCGTCAAGGCAATCCGCTCCTTGGAGCGGTGCTCGCCTCCGAGGCACTGACGTTCTCGTCAGGCACCGCGACATTCCCTTGTTCATTTGAGCAGCGGCTCTGCCTTAGAAGTCTTTTCCTCGGATTTGACGACGTTTCAAACACCCTTTTCTCCATACTCGCGAAGAAGACCCTCGCATGGCCATTCCTCATCAGCGAATCATCCCCACCGACACCATCCGCCACTTTGGAAAGATTGAGTCGAGCTACGATCTGTCTGATCTGACTCGGATCCAGACCGAATCCTACGACCGATTTCTTCAACTGGACCGGAAAGCGGACCAGCGCCGCGATGAGGGTCTTGAGGAAATTCTTCGCGAGGTTTTCCCCGTCGAGAGCTACGACGGGCAATACCGACTGGAATATGTCAAATACGAGTTGGGAAAACCTCGTTACTCACCGACGGAATGCCGGCAACTCCGGCTCACCTATGGTCGACCATTCCGCGTCACCTTGAGGCTCGTCAAAGAGCAACCGATTGAAGAGGAAGTCTACCTCGGGGACATGCCCATCATGATTGGGGGGGGAGAATTCATCATCAACGGGGCTGAGCGAGTGATCGTCAGTCAGTTGCACCGGTCGCCAGGAGTGGACTTCGTCGTCACCGCCGAACCCGGGGAG
>JAGQQQ010000103.1 GCA_020426125.1 Planctomycetaceae bacterium | reverse complement strand
ATTCCCACTGTTGGTGTGTGCAATTGGCGAATCAGTGAACGGAATCTCTGGTGAGTTTGTCGTTTAGGAGCTTTCCATACGAAGGAAAGCGGACACGGATCACGCGGATAGAGACAGAGTAACACGGATGGCTCCGTCCGATCGGTGAAGTCGTGTCGATCGCCGCTTCTCTATTTAGGAATGACCGATCAATAAGTGTCTCGATTTCTTGAATGAGCAGGCAGTGGGTCGCTGATAGTGGGTGGGAACATCAGGTGAGAGCGAATGACTCCTGCAACGGCACAAATCCTCACCCCTAACAACGACCCACTATTGGCTTCGCGGAGACCGGTTGTGGAGGATTCTGATGTCTCCGAGAACTCGACATTAATTTCTAGGTCACCCCTTATCTGTCCCAACAATTCTTGATTGAGCCGGGGCGGTCAACAGTCGACCGACTTTGGGGCGAGATCCGTGGAAATCCGTTTCATCCGCGAAGATCCGTGTTCGTTTTTCCCCGATTCCGCAATCGACCTCTCGCTAAAAGGGAATTCTCTCCCGATTTTGGTTCCCCACCGGATTCGCAAATTTCCCGGTCGGGAGTTGACATTCGGTCTCCGCGAAGCCACGATAGAAGTGGTATTGACAGAGTCAAACTCCCCATCTTTTGCCGAATTTGGATTTCGGTCACTTTGCCAGGATGGCTGCGAAGAGAGACGGCACCCGCTGCCGTTTTCGAAAATCACCATCCCTCCGGTGACATTTCTGTTGAGTTCCTCCCTGAGCGTTTCGTCACTTTCCCATAATAAACATCCCGTCCCTTTAGGTTCATTGAGAGTCGAGTGATGCCCGCCGTGAAGATTCCGGTGATCGGAATCGTTGGTGGAATTGGTTCTGGAAAGTCCTCCCTGGCCCATGGACTTTCCGACTTTCTCCGCTGTCACCGTCTTGATGGTGATCAGGTGGGGCATGCTGTGCTTCAACAACCAGAGGTTATCAGCCAACTTTGCGAGCAGTTCGGGGAGAGTATCCTGAACGAAGACCGCCACATTGACCGCCCGTCTGTCGCAAAATTGGTCTTTGGAACAGGAGAGACGGAAACCCGCAACCGCCGTCAGTTGGAAGCGATTGTCCATCCACGAATCCGCAAGCGACTCCAAGAGGAATTGGATAGCGTCCGTCGACGAGGAAACCTCGATGTCATCATTCTCGACGCTCCTTTGCTGTTGGAAGCGCATTGGGATGAGTTGTGTGACGCGGTGGTCTTCGTTGATGTCGATCGAGAGACGCGGCTTCAGCGGGTTCTGAATCGGAAGTGGACAGAAGACCAATTTGCCCAACGGGAACAAAGCCAGTTGCCGCTAGAAGAAAAGCGAAAGCGAGCAGACGTTCTCATTTCCAACAATGAAAGCCTGGACGCCTCCTCCCGGAAATTGGCGAACTGGCTGTCCGCCCGTTTTGATTTTCCCTTACCCGAGCCAGTCAATGAATCGGAGCCGTGAACAACAACTTATCGAATTCCGCTGATTGAATTGTGTTTTGGCACTTTTCGGAAAACTTTAACCTACGAAAAATTCGTTACATCATTCCATTCGGAGATCCCCCAATCCCCCCTGACGCAATGAGCGGGCGCTGATCCTCGCGTTTCCTTTCTTTAGCACTCAAAACCCACACGTCACTTCTTCTTCCGCAGGCCTGCGTGATTCCCATGTCCAAATCCACTCCTTCCAGCCGACCGACGTCCGACTCCGTTTCCTCCAACTCATCAGGGGCCGTGCAAGCGCCCGTCGAGGATTACGACGACATCTATGATCCGTCGGACACCCGATACGAAGACGCGAAGCAAAGCGACATCAATATCTCGGAACTCCAGCGAATGACGATGAAGGAACTCATCGAATTCGCTCGGAACGAAAAGATCAGTGATTACACCGGACTGAAAAAGCAGGATCTCATCTTCCGCATTCTGAAAGAGCGGACCAAGATGAATGGCCTGATGTTCGGGGAAGGGACACTCGAAATTCTGCCCGATGGCTTCGGCTTTCTCCGCAGTCCCGACTACCACTATCTCCCCTGTCCCGATGACATCTATGTCTCGCCAAGCCAGATTCGACGGTTTGGACTTCGGACGGGAGCCACCGTCGCCGGCCAGATTCGCCCCCCCAAAGAAAATGAGCGGTACTTTGCTCTGCTGCGAGTCGAAGCAATCAACGGGGAGGATCCCAACCGGGTTCCGGAGATGGTCCCTTTCGACGACCTGACTCCGCTCCATCCGAAAGATCGGCTGCAACTTTCGGCGGACCCCGAGATGCTCAGTACCCGGATTGTTGACATTGTGGCTCCCATCGGATTCGGCCAACGGGGACTGATCGTCTCCCCCCCTCGTGCGGGAAAAACGGTCCTTCTCCAACAGTTGGCGAAGGCCGTGTTGGCGAACCATCCGGACTGTTACGTCATTGTGTTGCTGATCGACGAGCGTCCAGAAGAAGTCACGGACATGGAACGCCAAGTCAAATCGGCGAACTGTGAGGTGATCTCCAGCACCTTTGACGAACCGCCGAGCCGACACATCCAGGTCTCCGAGATGGTCATCGAAAAGGCGAAACGCATGGTCGAATACGGCCACGACGTCGTGATCTTCCTCGACTCCATCACGCGACTCGCTCGAGCCTACAACACGGAATGTCCCAACTCCGGCAAGATCCTGACCGGCGGTGTCGATGCCAATGCGTTGCAACACCCCAAACGGTTCTTTGGAGCGGCACGCACCGTCGAAGAAGGGGGAAGCCTGACCATCGTCGCGACGGCTCTCGTGGACACGGGTTCGAAAATGGACGAAGTGATCTTCGAGGAATTCAAAGGGACCGGCAACACCGAGCTTCACCTGGATCGTCGGATGGTCGAAAAACGAATCTGGCCGGCGATCGATGTCAACAAGTCGGGAACCCGTCGCGAAGAACTGCTGATGGA
>JAGQQQ010000102.1 GCA_020426125.1 Planctomycetaceae bacterium | reverse complement strand
GACGAGAGAGTTCTGCTATTTCGTGAAATGTTTGAAGTCGTTTCACCCGTTTAGCCGGTGCCCTCCGGGCACCGTTGTCCCTCGGCTGACGACTCGATGACCGTTTTCGAACGTTCGCCCGGAATCTCTCGAACATAACGGGGAACGGCGTACCCCGGGAGCCGTGCTCGCAGTTCGGAGATCAGCTGCAGCCCGAGATGCGGGTCGACTTCAAAATGAACCGCGCCCCGCACGCGGTCCAGTTGATGCAAGTAATACGGCATCACCCCGAGATCGATACACCGTTCGCACAACTCCGCGAGGGCCTCCACCGAATCGTTCACTTTCCGCAGCAACACGGCCTGATTGAGAACGGGAATCCCCGACCGAATCAGTTGTTGCAGGGCCGTTTCGCAGTCGTCGACCAGTTCGTGAGCGTGGTTGGCATGCACCACGACAAATGTCTGGAAACGGGTCCCTCGTAGGCAGTCGAGGAGTCCTCTGGTCACGCGGTCGGGAAGGACAATCGGGAGTCGGGAGTGGATTCTCAGCCGACGCACATGGGGAATCTCTGCGAGGCGGTCGAGGAGTCCCTTCAATCGACCATCGGACAAAAGCAGGGGATCTCCCCCGCTGAGGATAATCTCGTGAAGGGAGTTATCGCTAAGGATCGCGTCCAATGCGGGTTGCCAGTCAGTGAGCGACTTGGGATCGTCGCCATAGGGATAGTGACGCCGAAAGCAATAGCGGCAGTGCACAGCACAGGAACCGTGGGCGATCAGAAGCGCCCGCCCATGATACTTGTGAAGCAGGCCCGGGGCCGTCTTGATGGCGAGGTCCACCGTGGGATCCCGCTCTCCTGAGTGGGAACCGGGCGACGCGCGGTTTTCCAACTCCGTTGGCAAAACTTGGAGGAGTAATGGATCTCGAGGATCACCCGTTCGCATCCGCCGGATGTAGCTCAGGGGAACGACTACGGGAAAATCTTGGTCTGCGGAACACGAATCGGAGATTAACGATTCCAGATGGACGTGACGGAGGAGTTCCGATCGCGAACGAATGGCCTCCGACAGCGACTTCTGCCATCCTTTGAAATCAGCGGAAACGGGAGTCGGTTCCGCCGGGAAATCAGGAGTTTCAGGGGGATCGGGGACCGTTTCCCAGGGGGGGGACATTTGCTATTCTTCCGTCGGTTGCGTCGCAAACAGGAGACGCGACAAGCCGATCAAGCGGCCATCATCTGGGAAAAACTCCGAGGAATGTGCGCCGGGTGATGCGCCCGAGTTTTCCTGATGCCTCGCCTCCGCGTCGTGTCAGGCCCAATGATGGCAAGGTAGCGTCCGAACGGAAAAACACAAATGCCACAGATCAATGCCGGAGACTTCAAAAAGGGAATTAAAGTCGTCCACGAAGGCCAGCCCTTCGAAATGATTGAATGCAATTTCGTCAAGCCGGGAAAAGGGCAGGCTCTGTACAAAACTCGGATTCGAAATTTGCTTACCGGGACCAGCTTGGATATCACGTTCCGTAGTGGCGACAGCATGGAAGCCGCCGATATCCGCAACGCCGACGGCCTGTATTCCTACTTCGACGGCTCCAGCTACGTTTTCATGGACAACGAGAGCTTTGAACAGGTCGAGCTTTCCAAGGAAGTCTGCGAAGAAATGATGCGGTTCATCAAAGAAGGGGAACCGTGCGGACTCCTCTATTGGAATGATCAGTTGATCGGCGTCACGCCGCCGAAGCATGTCATTCTGGAAATTACTTACACGGAACCGGCCGCGAAAGGAAACACCGCGACGAACGTCACCAAACCTGCGACGGTCGAAACCGGGGCGGAAGTCCAAGTCCCGGCATTTATTACGACCGGGGAAAAGATCCGCATCGCGGCCGAAACCGGCGAATATCTCGGTCGCGCATAGCCGTCTGTCGTCTACACATCGCCGTTGGTTCGAGCCCCCGACCGAAAGAGTAATGATGCCATTTTCGAGATCGTTGCTGGCCCCTTTTCTGATCTTGGCCGCTGGACTGGATGGGTTGTCGTTGCGGGGGGCAGAGCGACCGAATGTCATCATCATCTTCACTGACGATCAGGGATATGGGGACATTGGCTGCTTCGGGGCCGAAGGTTATGAAACGCCGAATCTGGACAGGATGGCCGCCGAAGGCCGGAAGTTTACGAGTTTCTACGTGTCTCAAGCGGTGTGCGGCGCTTCACGAGCGTCGCTACTGACGGGATGTTATGCCAATCGCATTGGCATGTTGGGCGCCCCGAGCCACCGTTCGAACCATGGCATCAACGCCAAGGAAAAGCTGATTTCCGAAGTTTGCAAAGAGAAAGGCTATACAACGGCTGTCTTCGGGAAGTGGCACTTGGGGCACCATGAGCCGTTTCTTCCATTGCAGAATGGATTCGACGAGTATTTCGGACTTCCGTATTCCAATGACATGTGGCCGTTTCATCCGACGAATCCGGGAGGCTACCCGAATCTTCCGATGTACGAAGGGAATAAGATCGTCGATGACAACGTGACTCCGGAAGATCAGGTCCAGCTCACAACCAGCTATACCGAGCGGGCGTTACGGTTCATCGAGAAGAACCATGAGAATCCATTCTTTCTGTATGTCGCCCACAGCATGCCGCATGTTCCCCTGTTTGTTTCCGACAAGCACAAGGGGAAGAGCGAACAAGGAATGTACGGTGATGTGATCATGGAAATCGATTGGGGCGTCGGGGAGATCCTCGGGGCACTCAAGCAGCATGGTATCGATGACAATACGCTGGTGATCTTCACAACGGATAACGGCCCCTGGCTCAGCTACGGCAACCACGCCGGCTCGGCGGGACCCTTGCGGGAGGGGAAGGGAACGATGTGGGAAGGGGGTTGCCGAGTCCCCTGTATCATGCGTTGGCCTGGGAAAATCCCCGCGGGAACAGTGTGCGATGAGTTGGCCGCGACGATCGATCTCCTGCCAACCATCACCGAATTGGTCGGGGGTTCGCTCCCAGACCATCCGATCGATGGCCTGAACATCTGGCCGTTGATGGCCGGGGAAGAGGGTGCCCAAACTCCCCATGAGACCTATCTCTACTACTGGGGAAATGGCTTGCATGCGATCCGGTCCGGCGACTGGAAATTGCACTTTCCGCATGACTACCGGAGCCTCACCGGCGAACCAGGGATGGACGGCCGTCCAAACGGCTACACGCAAGCTCATACCGACTTGGCTCTGTTCAACCTCAAGGATGACATCGGAGAGACGACCGACGTTCAATCCGAGCATCCAGAAATCGTGGAACGTCTTCAATCACTTGCGGATCAGGCTCGAAACGAGTTGGGGGATTCCATGCGGAAAATTCCCGTTTCCGGACTCCGCGCTCCGGGACGATGGCAGCCTTCGATCGAAGAGAATTGACTCACATTCTCGCGTGATGCGAATTTGCACCGTCATTCCGGAGTCCATCCGCTTCAAAACTTCGGGAGAGCCACGGGATCTCCAAACAACCTCCGGAAACAATTCGGACTTTGCGCGGAGGGTAGCTCCGATTGGAGAATCATGATTTCTCAGTCGAATGGACGCCTTCTCCGCACGACGGTGTTTCAACCAGGAACAACGACGGAGTTTCGCCGTGTCTTCTGAGATGTGAAGTCGAGATTTCGACAGGTTTTCCTTCGCCAACTCGCTTGCCGCTTCAAAGGTCACAACGCTCTTTCAGGCTTCCATTTAGCCCCTGAAAGGCCAGCATCCGCAGACTTCGATTGTCCTGGTTCTCCCCTGACGCTGAACCTTTTGATTTCTTAAACAACGGGTTTCACGCCACATTGGGCCATGTTTTGCATCTGAGAGTCAGGATCGCCCAATGACGTTGGTTGCAGCTTGAAGAAAGACGAGGAATGGTCCATCTCACCTCCGAGGGAACCATGCCATCGCATCGGTTTTGAGAGGGTTTCGCCCGCAACTTTTCAAGTCAGGTGACTGATGAAATTCTGGAACGGTATGACCTTGCGCTGGCCCATGTTTGGCCCATCGAAAAAGCTTTTTCACTTGGGTTTGAGTCTCCAACTTGCTTAAAATGAATCGACGGGACAAGATACGTTCCCGCCCGCCTGGAATTCATCCATCACCCTTTTCCCGCCTGGATGGTCATGAGTATCTCACGCATTTTTCTGTGTCGAGTTCTTGGAGTTGCATTTTCCCTCACGCTATTGGGGCAGGAAGTTTGCGGGCAGGACGCACCCGAAATCGACTTCGGTCGAGAGATTCGTCCCATCCTGTCGGACAAGTGTTTCGCCTGTCATGGTCCGGACGATGGCCAGCGGTCGGGCGGATTCCGGCTGGATCAGCAAGACAGCGCCATGGGGGCCGCCGATTCCGGGGAGGTGCCCGTCGTCCCTGGGGATCTCGACAAGAGTGAACTCATTGCCCGAGTTACTTCGGACGATGAGTCACTGCGGATGCCCCCCGCCGAGACGAACAAACCGCTCACGGGTGAAGAGATCGAACTTCTCAAGAAATGGGTCGCCGCCGGCGCCCCCTGGGAAGAGCATTGGTCGTTCGTCCCCCCCAAGTCGCCGCCGCTCCCCAAAGTCAGCCAGCCTGACTGGTGTCGAAACGAAATCGACTATTTTATTCAGGCCCGACTCGATCAGGCGAAGTTGAAACCGTCTGCCGACGCGGAGAGAGTCACGTTGCTGCGTCGCGCGACTCTCGACCTCACAGGACTGCCTCCGACGCCGGAAGAAGTTGATGCTTTTCTCGCCGACGATTCTCCCCAAGCCTATGAAAACGTCGTCAATCGGCTGCTGGCATCGGATCGATACGGCGAACATATGGCCAGGTTCTGGCTCGACGCCGCCCGGTATGGTGATACCCATGGCCTCCATCTCGATAACTATCGCGAGATGTGGCCCTATCGCGATTGGG
>JAGQQQ010000101.1 GCA_020426125.1 Planctomycetaceae bacterium | reverse complement strand
GGTACAACCCGATCATTCAACACGGGGAAGTCGATTTCCGGGACCCCCGTCGAGACCACACCCATGGCCGCATCTGGCGCGTCAGTTACAAGGGCCCATCAAAGGCGGGGACGCGCACCGTGGCTTCCCAGGATCTGACCAAAGAGTCCACAGCTACCTTACTCAAAAACCTGACATCCGAGGACGGTTACGTCCGTCAGCAATCGAAACAAGTCCTCAAAGAACGGGGAGACGAGATCCTTCCCGAACTGACGACATGGGCCTCCAACGTCGCGAACGATCATGAACTTCTGGAGGCACTCTGGGTGGCACAGTCGATTCGCTCCATTCAGCCGGAGTGGCTGAACAAGGCGTTGGCCAGCGACGATCATCGGGTTCGAGCGGCGGCAACGCGGCTGCTGGGGCATTGGCTCGACGGGGTCAACGAACCGCTCTCCACACTGGAACGGCTGGTCAATGACGACCATCCTCGCGTGCGGTTGGAGTCTGTTCGCGTCTTGAGCCTGATTCCAAACCACCACGCCGCGACCGTCGCGATGCAGGCACTCGACCATGATGTCGACCAATGGGGGGATTACGCGCTGTGGCAGACGGCCCGCGACTTGCAGCCGCTCTGGGAAGCCGCGCTGAATCGCGATGAGCTTCAACTTCGGGATCAGGTGAATCATCTCGTCTTTCTCACCAACGCCACCCGATCTTCGGTCGGTGTGCCGAGACTGGTGACACTGCTCCAGCAGGGGGAAGTCCCTTCGGAGGATTTGTCGAAGGTGCTGTCCGTGGTGAGTGAATTGGGGAATGCCGCCCATCTCCGTCTCGCGTTCGAGATGGCACTTGATGAAAAGTACAATGTGTCACTGCGATCACAGATTCTGAACTCGCTGGCCAACGCGGCTCGTGCTCGCAAGGCCCTGCCCGAAGGCCAACTGGCTCGCATTGATTCCGTCTTGAAGGCAAGTCAGCCCGGACTTTGGGAGGCCGCTGCAAACTGCGTGGGAGCCTGGAAGCTCGCCGATCTTCGCGAATCCCTCCAACAAGCTGTCGCCTCGCCAGATCGCTCGGCGGGTCAACAGGCACTTGCTTTGCGGATGATTGGCGAGTTCTCGGATGAACCAGCAGCGAAACTGCTGGCCAGCGTGGCGAAGGAGTCGGACCAGTCGCTCCTTCAACGGACGGCTGTCGAAGAGTTGCTCCGCCTGCGACCACAACTGGGAGCGAACTTGTCGGTGGACTATCTGCAAGGACTCAAGAATGCTCAGGAGTCGTCGCCATTGTTCGAATCACTGCTCCGTCGCAAAGGAGCCGCCTCGCTCTTGGCCAAAGCCCTGGAAGGGAAACAGATTCCCAAAGACGTCGCGATCCTGGGAACCCGTGTCGTGAATTCCTCGGGGCAGCAAGCTCCTGATCTTTTGGAGCAACTGCGCCAGGCGGGTGGGCTTGGAGCCCAGACCGTGAAACTGTCCGCAGAGGAGATGTCGGCACTGACAAAAGAGATTCAGGAGCAAGGCAACTCAGCGGCCGGACAGGCGATCTTCCGTCGTCAGGATTTGGCCTGTATGCGGTGCCATTCCATTGGTCCCGCAGGTGGGCTGGTCGGTTCCAATCTTGTGAGCCTGGGGGCGACGGCTCCGCCGGATTACATCGTCGAGTCCCTGCTGGATCCCAATGCCAAGGTCAAAGAAGGCTATCACACCGTGATCGTGGCGACGGACGAGGGGCAAGTCTTCTCGGGCATCAAGCTCCGCGAAACGGACACCGCGTTGATCCTTCGAGACGCGGAGGACCGCGAGATTTCGGTGCCTTTGGATTCGATTGATCAGCAGAAGGAAGGCTCCTCGCTGATGCCTGCGGGATTAACAAACACGCTGACCCGTGACGAACTGGTGAATCTGTCCGCCTTTCTGTCAGCACTGGGACGATTGCCGGATTATACAGTCGGAACATCTCCGATCATCCGGCACTGGAACGTCATGCAGCCGACCGATGACGCGGCGTTTCAACTCCGTCGCACGAGCTATGCCACGGCCGCAACTGATCCGGGGCGATTTCAATGGACCCGGGCCTACAGTTTGGTGAACGGCAATCTGCCGTTGGAAGAGATTCCGGGAGTGAGAGTCCGCAACCGCGTCGCCGCAGGAGACCGGGGCGTCGCATTTGTCAGTTTCTCCTTTACCACGGAAAAGACGGGGGACGTTCAGTTCCAATTGAACAGTGCGGCGGGACTTCAGATCTGGCTGGACGGCCTCCCGCTGGACGCCACCGAGATACTCACGGCAAACGTCGAGCCGGGGGAGCACTTGATGACCTTTGCAGTCGATCCCTTGGAACGATCAGTTCCCCTTCGCGTCCAGGTGCTCGCGGACAATCAACTGCCGGTCACTCTCCCGACCGGAAAGTAAAGTGCGTGTGAGCATACATCGCACGTTTTTCACGAGATCGCAATTCCGACACACTTGCGTCTCAGGTTTGCTAGTCTGAAAATGCAGAGATGAATCGACTTTGATCCTTCAACGTGATGTGCGAGTTATGATATTCCGAGGTTTCTGTCTCCGAGTCCCTTTTGCACTTTTGAGCAGTCTGTTCTGCCTGTGTTTTGGCTTAGGATCGCCAGTCTTTGCCGAGGAATTCCCGGTTCCCTTGGGACTCGATGAGATCAAGGTCCCCAGCGACAATGAGATGACCGCCGAGAAGGTTGCCCTGGGAAAGCAACTCTATTTTGATAAGCGGCTCTCGAATGGGGACATCGTCTCCTGCGCCTCGTGCCATGATCCCGCGAAAGGATTCAGCAACGGCGAAGCGGTCGCCGAGGGGTTCAACTCGCTGAAGGGAGGCCGTAACTCGCCGACCGTCATCAACACGGCCTACCAATATTTCCAATTCTGGGACGGCCGCGCCGGAAGTCTCGAGGAACAGGCCCTGGGGCCAATTCAGAATCCGATCGAAATGAATATGAAACTGGACGATGTCGTCGCCCGACTCAATAAGATCAAAGGCTACCGCAAACAGTTCCAGGAAGTTTTCGGCACGGACGTGACCGAGGAAGGAATCGCAAAAGCGATCGCCGCTTACGAGCGGACAATCCTCTCGGGAAATGCTCCGTATGATCAGTACAAATCCGGAAACAAGGACGCCCTGTCCCCGGAGGCTGAACGAGGCATGAAGCTGTTCTTTGGAAAGGCTCATTGCAGCGCCTGCCACGCAGGTCCGAACTTCACGGACAACGGGTTCCACAATATCGGCGTGGGAATGGACGCTGAGAAACCAGACCCGGGGCGGTTTGCCATTTCGAATCTGGGGGGCGACACAGGATCCTTCAAGACACCCACGCTTCGGGAAATTGCCCGTACGGCGCCCTACATGCACGACGGCAGCATGGCCACGCTGGAAGAAGTCATTGAGCACTACAACAAAGGGGGAATCGACAGTCCTTATCTGGACGAAGAGATTTTTCCGCTTAAGCTGACAGAACAGGAGCAACAGGATCTGATCACCTTTCTGAAGGAAGGGCTCAGCAGTCCGGACTATCCCAACCACGAGGCTCCCGAATTACCGCAGGAGTAATTCACCTGAATTGCGGTTCCGTCCTCTGGCGCGACGACGTTGACCGCGTTTATTGCGAAGAATTTGAAGTCGATCGATTTGCGACGCAATCAAAATCACCTTTCACCATCTGGAGAAAATGCATGAGAGTGTTTGTTCAAGTGAGTACTTTGACAGCGATAATGCTGTCCGCCACAGTGCTTCCGGCTCAAGATGCCAAGAAGCCAAATGCCCAAATGGGCCCGCGCCCTGTCGCTCAGAATTTGGACAATCCCTCGGGGATTGCCGTCCATGGAGAGACGGGCCATATCTTTGTCGCTGAACATCGCGGAGTGTTGCGGCTGTTCAAACAAGAAGAAAAGAAGGGCTACTCTCGAAAAATGCAGGTGGCCCGATATCCGTCCGATGTCTACGGCAAAGGCCCCATGTATGACATTGGTCCCTTGGGAGTCGCATTGCTTGGGACCGATCACCTGGTTGTCGGCGACGGCAGCCGTCCCGATGGTGAGGAACTTGTGAGAGTCTACGAGATCGCCGTCGAAGCCCCCGAGAAGCCAACGCCCGAGAAGAAGGCGGCCTTTACTCTCGGTCCAATCACGGCTGGTGATGCCTCCGCCAAGGGAGAAGGCAACTACTACGGCGTCGCCGTCACGAAAGACGCGATCTTCGCCACCGCCAACGGCGATGACACGAAAGGCTGGATCGTCCGCGCGAAGCTAAACAACGGCAAGCCCGGCAAGTTGGAACCTTTCATCGCGACCAAAGAAGCGGTGTCCGTGGACGCTCCTTGCGCGATCACGGTCAACGCGGCGGGCGACTTGGTCGTCGGCCAGATGGGGGAAATTTCCGTCCCCGGTGACAGTCTCGTCTGCGTCTATGATCCCAGCACCGGAAAACTGAAGAAGAGCTACGAGACCGGCCTGAGCGACATTGTCGGTTTGGCCTACAGCCCCAACGGCAAACTGTACGCCGTCGACTTCTCCTGGATCGACACCAGCAAGGGCGCCCTGTACGAACTGACGATGGACGGCGACAAATGCTCCGCTCGTAAGATCGTCGATCTCGACAAGCCGACCTCGCTCGCGTTTGACACCAACGGCACGCTGCTCGTGACAGTCTTCGGAACCGCTGAAGAAGGCTCCGACAAGAAGCCCGGCAAGGTCCTGCGAATCGGCAAAGGGATGTTGAAATAACATTCGTCCAAACGACTCATTTCATCACAAACTCAGCCGGCTCGAACTTCCGAGTCGGCTGTTTTCGTGTTCATTTGCCGAAGTCTGGTGTGGTATATTCGGTATGACTGTTCGTTTGACCGCCGATTTCGGCGGTTTGAAATGGGATGACAACAGCAAATCTTTTGGGGGCTGATCTCCTTG
>JAGQQQ010000100.1:23131-26635 GCA_020426125.1 Planctomycetaceae bacterium | reverse complement strand
TCGGAGAGAATCGATTTGTAGAGTTCGTTAAAACGCGCATACTCCTTATCCGGCCAACGCTGAGAAATACGTTGGAACCCGGTAATGGATGTCTTCGCCCGCTCCAGGTGCTTGGTCCCCTCATCGAGATCGGGATGGGCTTTGCCGTATTCCTGCTCCGCTTTGGCGAGGTTGTAGCGGGCGTCAAAATGAAGTTTCTCCAGCCGTTCGTCTTGATTGCCGTAGATGGCGCGCTGAAGTGATTGGGCGGTGTAACCCCATCCCCAGACGTTGACCGGTTCCTTCACACCGTAGAGCGCGGCGTCGAATTTCTTGTAGTTGCTGGAGTCGCTGTTGGCCCAGGCCTGATACAGCCGAGACGCTTCGAACTGGGCATCGGGAGCGTTGGGTTTTTCCTTCAGGATATCAAACACGACCTGTTCGGCCTTTTCGAAGTTTTCCTGCTGTCGGAGGCAATTCACCAACCGCAGCTTGCAGGCGATTGACTGATTGGCATCGGCAAAGGTCGGATCGGTCGCGGCCTTATCGAGAATCGACTGATAGGCAGTCGCGGCCTTGTCGTAGAACTCCTGTGCCTTAGACGGATCATCCTGCGATCCTTCTCCCAAGGACGTGTAGGTTTCGGCAATCCAGAGTAAGGAATAAAAGGTCTGTCCATCTTGCCGGTTGAACAAGTCATTGAGAAAGGCCTCGAAGCCGGCGCGAACTTCGGTGAGCCGGGCGTCTTCGCCCGAGGCTTTCAGCCGTTCCAGTTCCTGTTCCAATTCGCGGCCAAAGTCCACGAACACCTGGGTCAGGGCGGCCTCATCTTCGCCGGCGGCCACCTGCTCTAACTTGGCGCGGGCCTGCCGGGCTGCTTCCAGATCTTTGAGTCCAATCTGGGTTCGCAGCAATTGCTGATACGCGAAGCTGGCGATCTGTCGGCTTTTGGCCTTGGATGGGTCCTGGGGGCGTTCGGTGCCTTCGGGAACGTCCACTTCCTTTAAGACAGGGTGTGGCTCAGCGGTCAACAGTTCCAACGCCCCGGCTGTCCCTTCTTTCGGAGACTTGTAAATTCCGTCGAGGTTGCGAATGTTCACGAGCGTCAGCTTGGCTCCCACGAGATCGTCAGGGAGCGGCTTGTCATCGGGGATCACCTTTTCCGCTTCGGCGAGGCCTGTTTCCAGCCGTTGGACTGCGAGGGTTTTCCATTTCGTCAGATCTTCGGCCGAGGCCCGTTCGGACTCGGGCTTACTGGTTTCCATCACGTACTGCCGCCAGTATGCTTTGCCGGCTCGGACTTGGGCATCGGCGTATTGATCGGTTCCAAGCGGAATTCGCTCCCACCATTCGGCGGCTTCGACGAGACGGTTCTGCTGGAAGTAGATCTTGGCGACGGCATTCCGGGCATCGTTGGCTCGGCTTGAGTCTGGGTACCGGTTTTCCAATTTTTCGGCCGCGGCAACCACCATTTTGGCTTCAAAGTCACGGTTGTTTTGGTCTGCCTGGGCATACGCGTTATCGAAGGACGCCATGGCAATGAATCCGGCCTCTTTGCCAACCTCGGCGGAGACGCCGCCGAATTTGTCCATTTGGTATTCCGCGATGACAGCGGCATCCAGAAACCGCTCTTGAAGCAAGTAGGCATACGCCAATCGCAATCGGGCAATGTTGATCAGAGCCGGGTCAGTATCGGGAAGAGCCAATTTCAAAGCGAGATCCAGGAGTCTGGCCATTTCTCCCGCAGTGGCTTTCATGGCATCCTTGAATTCGAGAGCCTCTTTTGTCTTCCCTTGGGCGACGGCTTTCTCGATCTGATTCTTCAGAGTTTGTAGCTCCTCATTCAACTGGCTCGCATTGCCATAGGCGGTGTCGAAGTCTTTGGGATCGCCTGGCTCTCGGTTGAGGGCGACCATCAGCCGTTGAATCATCGCGGACGACGGCGTCTTCAACTCTCCCGGGAAGCGGTTGATGACGCGAGCCCGCCCCAATGCCTGCGTCAGGTGGTTTCGCCGGATCTGCTCAGACAGGGTGCGGTCGTTGCCGAGAGACTCATGGGCCCGACAGGTCTCCCATTGAATCCCCAGCCCCACATCGGTCCGAGCCCTGGCTTTGGCGTCTTGGAGCCATTCTTCGCCTTCATCAACCGCCAATTGGAAGTCATTCCGTTGTTCGTGGTTCAAGCAGATCAAGCGGAAACGCAGAGCGCGGTCCTTGAGGGATCGCATGGCGGCTGACCGGCCTTCGTGCGAGAGGATCTCCTCATAGATGCCCAAAGCGATCCCAATTTCTTCCTGCTCTTCGAAACACTTCCCCTGCCAGATTCGGGCGTACAGACCGCCGATCTGACTGCGGAACCGCTGATGGATCTGTTCGAACTCCTCCGCCGCCCGCGTCAAGATGTCCTTCCGCTCCTTGGCACCCTGAGGATAGGTTTGTGCCTCCCAATAGGAACACTGGGCGAGATCAAGTTGGGCTTCCATGAAGAGGCTTTCCGCCTCGTCGCGTGCGGCTCGCTGCTGTTTTTCTTCTTCCGGGATATAGGTTGGAAAGGCTTTCCAGGCGGCCTCATGCTGTTTCTCGGCCTCCTCAAAGATCTTGCGGGCCGTCGCGATCGATTTTCGAGCCTCCTGATAGAACTTATCGCGGCTCCCTTCGTTCGAAGGTTTTTCCCCATCCCAGATGTCAACCCGCGCTTTTTCTAGCAGAATGCGACCGCGAGCCGTGTTGGCACGTCCGGCGAGCTCGTGATTGGGATTGGCTTTCACGAAGTCTTCAAACGCTGCCTGCGCCGCGTCGAGTTGTTTTCGCTGGGCATCGAGGTTGGTCAGTTCCTTCGCGCTCTGCAGCAGCGTCTGAGCGCGTTCATAGTTGAGAACCTGTCGTACCCCGTCGGAGATGCCGTCAGACTTCTCAATGCGGTCCAGGTACAGAAGGGCCATGTCGTAGTAGCGTCGCTGACGGAGTCCCTCGACGAATTCCAGGACCGGCTCTTCAGCCATCGCGGCGGCGTTCGCCAGAATCACAGCGAGGGCGATCAGAAATCGAAACTGTCGGACAATGAGCATTGCGGAGAACCGTTTGGAGAACGGAGAGTCTTCAGAATTCCATGGGACTGTTGCATTTCGACGACGGTCGCACCGGACGAGTTCCCCGAAAACCCTCGACGCCATTCAAACGGGAACGAAGCCAGTTTCTCCACTGGCTTCTCCGAGAAAATCATCCAAGTCGAACTCAAAACCGCCGATTGATCACTGTACAACGGGGGAGCCCGAAAATTCAAACGACGCATTCGGAGTCCGTCGGCGACCTCGAACGGCGGCGAGGATTCGGTCCCTTTTCCAGATCGGTCATTCGGCGGATTTCCCAGCTTCGGACGTTTCAAATCGGATCGCTCCAAGTGCCTTGGCGGTTGCCGCGAAATCCGCTGCCAGCGGCGCCTCGAAGGTCATCCAGAGACCCGAGATGGGATGAGACAATTCCAGCTTCACCGCGTGCAACGCATGGCGTCGGATGGGAAATCCC
>JAGQQQ010000100.1:0-23109 GCA_020426125.1 Planctomycetaceae bacterium | reverse complement strand
AAAAACCGCCATCGAACGGCCTCAAGCGTCCGTGGGCTTCATAGAACTCGTCCCCCAAAAGCGGGTGGCCGAGATGGGCGAAGTGGACCCGAATCTGGTGATTTCGCCCAGTTCGCGGTTTGGCGAGTACGAGAGTGTGATCGGCATAACGCTCGATCACTTCATAATATGTCTTGGCCGGCTTTCGATCGAGAGCGTCCGCGCGGCAGGACATCAAAACATGCCGCCCGGTATTTGTTCGGCCAATGGGCCAATCGATTGTCCCCTGATCCTGCCTGACTCGCCCATGAACGAGGGCCATGTACTGTTTCGCAACACGTGACTGTTCAAAGGCGGACGAAAGTGCCGCGTGGGCATTATGAGTGAAGGCGACCACAATGGCCCCGCTGGTTTGTCGGTCGAGCCGATGCACAATGCCAGGACGGAGGATTCCACGTGGTGCGCAACGCTCATCCAGGTGGGACTGCAAGGCGTTCGCCAGCGACGTCCCCTGAAGCTCTCCCGTCGGATGAACAACCATTCCGGCGGGTTTGTTGACGACCGCCATCCAGTGGTCTTCGTAAAGAATCTCTAACGGAGTCTGTAATGCGTCAAGTAGTTTGTCCGGAGGTTCGAAAAGCCGGACGCGGACGCACTGTCCGGTAAAAACCCGGTCCGCCGGACTGGCGGGGACATCGTTGATCGCTCCCGCTCCGGCACCGATCATCCGCGCCAATTTCCAGGTTGTATAGTTTCTGAGATGCTTGGCGAGAAACGAGTCGATGCGAACTCCCGAAAGTTCGTGTTCGACGAGGAATTCGTAGACGGGGCTTTCATCGGCGGACAACGGAACGTCATTCATCGCACGTTAGTGGGACAGGTTGAGTCGCTTGAGTTCTCGCCCCTCCGCGAGGAGGTCGAGTAGGTAAGCTCCGTAGGCATTCTTCTTGAGCGGCTCCGCCAACCGTCGCAGTTGCTCGTCATCGATGTATCCCAATTGCCAGACGATTTCCTCGGGGACGCAGATCTTCTGCCCCTGGCGGCTTTCCACGGCTTCGACAAAACTGGACGCTTGAAGCAGTGACGATGGCGTCCCCGTGTCCAGCCACGCGTAACCGCGCCCCATCAGTTCCACGTGCAGTTGCTGCTGTTCGAGATAGGTTTGGTTGATGGACGTGATCTCCAGTTCCCCCCGATCCGATGGCCTCACATCCTTTGCGATGGAGACGACGGTGTTGTCGTAAAAATAGAGCCCCGTGACGGCGTAGCGGGATTTGGGGTGCTCAGGTTTCTCAACAATGTCGATCGGGCGCCCCTGTTTGTCGAAGGAAATCACTCCGTATCTCTGGGGATCACGGACACGGTAGGCAAAGATCGTGGCTCCCGACTCCCGAGCGGCAGCTCGTTCCGCGAGCGACTGGAGGTCATGGCCGTGGAAAATGTTGTCCCCCAAGACGAGACAGACAGACTCTTCCCCAATGAATTGCTCTCCGATCAGGAATGCTTCCGCCAGCCCACGAGGTTCCGGTTGAACGGCGTATTGGAAGCGAATCCCCAACTGCGAGCCATCGCCAAGCAGTCGCTCGTAGAGCGGCAGATCCGTCGGGGTGCTGATCACCAGAATGTCCCGAATTCCCGCGAGCAACAAGACGCTCAGCGGATAGTAGACCATCGGCTTGTCATAAATGGGCAGCAACTGTTTACTGACCACGGTTGTCATGGGGTGCAACCGGGTTCCAGATCCGCCTGCAAGAAGAATCCCCTTCTTGGTGCGCACTCTTGGCCGTTCCTTCGATATCGTCTCACGAGACATTCTGCGATCCTTGCCGAATTCCGACGTGGGGAGGCGAGGAAATGACCGTCACCTCCCGAACCGACAACATTCAGTTTGGCGGGATTTCCCGAGAAACGCAATTTGAATTACAAACCAACCGGAAACCGTGTGTGCGTGTCAAAAGTCGATGGAAAACTGTGACATCAAGTGCAATGGATTGACCGTCAGGAATGCGGACACGGATTTTCGCGGATCAAACGGATCTTCACGGATGAATCCCTTGGAGACTTTCATAAATCAATACCGGGAGACCGACTCCAGATTTCGGAACGTTGAATTAAGAAAGCGGATGCGGCCATGGATTTCCTGCAAGGCACATGATGGAGGGATCCGTGTGAATCCGTTTCAATCTGTCTGATCCGTGTCCGCTATACTTTGGATTCCAAAATGGGAACCGACAATTCGCATGCACACACCCGGAAACCCACAACGCGCGAGTCGTGTCGGTCAGGAATCGCAGAGCACGCGAGAAATTTCGACGTGTCTTTGACGCGATTCTTTAGGCCTCCCATGGTGGAGAGCCCCAACTGACGAGTCCTGGTCGTTGCAAGGTCATTCGGGCCGGGCGAAGAGGGATTCGACTTCGTCCGGACTCAATGTCTGGTTGAAAACGGCAACTTCATCGAGACGGCCTTCCCAATTGAAATGGTTGTCGCAGCGACCGCCAAAGAAGAGGTTGGCGATGTCCACGCCATCTGGGGTACTCGACTCGGCTTCGAGGTCGAGTTGGCCATTGACGTAGACCTGAACGGACTCCTGACCACGGACAATGGCGACATGCGTCCATGTCCAACGCTCGATCGGGGTCGTTCCGACAGACCGTTTGTCGGAGTTGCCGGATTGATAAATCAGGTGACCCGGTTTGTCCGAAGTTCCTCCGATGCCAAAGTGGTCACTGCCGGGTGATACGACATGGTCCATCCCCCGTGAGGCGAACCATCCAGTCACCTCACGAGCGTCACTGGGCATCCCATTCCACAGCCACAGGGAGATGGAATACTCTGTCCCCAGTTCGGGCAGAAAGGTTGCCAATCTTTCCCCGACGAAATGGGGCGCACGATTTCGCTGGCCTTTCGAGAAGGCGTCGGACAGCGGGCCATCCAGGGCGTACGTCACATGGGGTTCATAGATCCCCGAGTGCTGATGGCCGGTCGCATCGGTCGCGCGGGGACCGGTGTACTCATCTAGCCGCCAATAGGCGAGCGGTTTGAGATCGAGAATCTGTTGTGTCGCGGAGCCGATCGGAAGCTCGGGATTCTTTCGAGCCGCGCCGGTGACCTGTTCCAGAAGATGAATCGCAGCCTCCGTGATACGGGGTTCCGCAGTGACTTCCAATCCGGCCGAGCGAGCGGCCCAGGTGTTGTAACCTCCGAAGAGATGCTGCTCCGGGGGCGGGATGTAGCCGTCGCCGCCGTTTGCCAAATCGAAAACGATGTTGTGAGGCAGCGGACTTTGGGCTTTGATCTTCAGCCCGGTGATGGCGTATGTCTCCGTGGGGGTGGTCGCAATCCCAATGTCCCCGATGCGCAGACCTTGGACGACGACTTCGGTCGACTGGGCTTCATGGAGCAAGACCTGCTCGCGGGCGTAAACTTCTTCCGTGTTCTGCGGGTCCCGGTCTCCCATCGCCTCGACGATTCGCTGTGCCCATTCGAGACGCTGCTTATCGGGCGTGCGGTATTGCATGGGCAGCCGCGTTTCCGCCATCTCGACGGGGACATCCTTCTTGTACTCAATCTGTTCGTAGGCCTGCATCGCGAGGCTGAGGAGGCCATAGGTGTATTCGTCGATCGTCGGGTTCTTCCATTCCGAATCCGGAATCTTGTAGTCCCGGCGCCAAATGTCGCCGCTGCACCCATGCGACAAGGCTGCAACAAACGGTGCCGTGTCTTCTCCCCCTTTTCCACCAACCTGCTCCTGGAAACGGTCGCAAAACAGTCCAAAATAGTCTGCGCCGATCGCTTTGTCTCCGAAATAGTGCATCGAGAAATTGGCCAGGACAGCGATGGGGCGTCCGTCAATTGAACGGAACGACACCAGCGACAGATCGGGATCTTTCGGTCCAGACTCCCCCACGACGTCGTCCCAGTTTCGACCGGAGTGCATGTTGGCACGCACAGTCGGATTCCCAAACGGGTCGTCCGCCAAACGGTCGGGACGGCGAATCCACCGGCGGAGCGCCGTGTACTCGCTCGCATCGATCACTCCATAGCCGACTTCCGCCGGTTCGAGATTGGCCTGGGCCTGGGCGATGGCTTCAATCAGCCGGGCTCGCAGAAATGGCACGTAATTCGGATCGGCATTCGTCCCCAGACACGATTCCGAGGCGGGCGCGGTGTGGGTGTGCGTTGCGGAGATCAACATCCGGTCAGCGGGGATACCAGTCTGATCGGACGCGAGCTTCTTCACCTCATCGAGAAAGTCGCGGGGCATCATGCAGCTGTCGACAACGACGATCGCCAGTTCTGTGTCATCGTCCGCCACCACAATCGCCCGGGCATTGACGGGCGTATGGACGGAATCGGCCGTTCGGCTGAGCATTCCCCCATTGACCAAAACGGGAAAGAGCGTCGGCGTCACATCCACGACCGTCGCTCCGGCTCTCAACTCGGCTAGGGCGACGGAAACGGTCTGACTCAAGATCAGGCAGGTAAGAACTCCAGTTCGCAACATGGCGACTCCACTTCTCTGAGGAAGAAACTCTGGGGGGAATTCAATGCGGACCGGTCAGCCTACCTTCGCGGGAACGGCCTTGCCAGTCATAACAACGGACCGATGATCGCTGACGTCGCACAATTTGAAATTGCGCATGTGAAGAACCACGCCACTTTGATGGCGTCGAGATTTCGCTAGCATGTAGCACAAGACCCCTAGCGCGGGATCACCGCAACGCCAAGATCGCAGGAATCTTTGGAGTGCGGTGACTCGTCACCGCTTTCCTTTTTGCGCAGCTTGGATTCACGAGGATGTCGGCAAGCGAACACGAAAACTTCGCTGAAACGAAAGCTCCGACGAGCCGGAGCACTCCAAAGGAAGGCATCCGTTTGTTCTGTATTGACAGGTTGAAGGAGAAGGCGGGAGCGACAACGAGAGCGGATGATCTCTTGAAGCGCCCATCAACTCAGCTTCAATGAAGCACTAAAGGCCAAAGGCCAGATCACAAAGGACACCGAATGTCTGCGCAGATCATCGATGGAAAATCCCTCGCGGAGAAGTTGCGGGGCCAGTTGAAAGCGGACGTCGCAGAGTTTCAATCACAAACGGGGATCGTGCCCCATCTGGCGGCGGTCCTCGTGGGGGACGATCCAGCCAGTGCGGTGTACGTCCGCAACAAGCAACGGGCCTGTGAGAAAGCGGGAATTCGCAGCACGCTGCACCGGCTCCCCAGCGAGACGACCGAAACCGAACTTCTGGATCTGGTGCAGCAGTTGAACAGGGACGACTCGGTTCACGGCATCCTCGTCCAATTGCCGCTCCCCCCACAGATTCGCGAAACAGCGATCCTTGATGCGGTCGTGCCGATGAAAGATGTGGACTGCTTTCATCCTGAGAATGTCGGGCTGATGGTCCAGGGACGGCCTCGATATCTGCCGTGTACTCCCAGCGGATGCCAGCTGCTGATTCAAGAAAGCGGATTCGAGACGGCGGGGGCGCACGCCGTCATCCTCGGCCGAAGCGAAATCGTGGGGAAGCCGATGGCGATGCTGCTTGTGCAGAAGGGGGCCGTGGCCAATGCGACGGTCACCATCGCTCACAGCCGCACCAAGAACTTGGCCGAACTTGTGCGCCAAGCCGATCTCATCGTCGCTGCGATCGGCAAGCCGAAATTCGTCACCGCGGAGATGGTCAAACCCGGAGCGTGTGTGATTGATGTCGGAATCAACCGTCTGGACGACGGTACTCTCGTCGGGGATGTTGACTATGAAGCTGTCAAAGAAGTCGCGGGAGCGATCACTCCCGTCCCGGGGGGAGTTGGTCCCATGACGATCGCGATGCTTTTACAGAATACGCTGACGGCAGCGCGGCTGCTGAGCTGACTCCATTCTCGAATTCCGCGAAGGGGTTGGCGGACGCGGCGTCCGATGTTTTGGCCTCTCGTGGAAAGGCGGCAGGCTTCGCCCAGGCCGGAGCCTCATCTTCACCATTTCCCACGGCCTGCTTCACCGCAAAGGGATTTTCGCTGACGGCATCCACGGAATTCGGCAAGGATGCGTGCTGTGCCGAAGAGTCAGGTAACGCGATGCGACCAGGGACCATCTCGTACTTAAATTCGTAGGCGGTGGGTGGAGGAGTCTCGCTTTGCGGTCGCATTTCCGGAAGCGGGTTGGCACCGCGACCCACTTGCATTCGGGCGATCGCTCCAATATCGACGGTGTGGCAACCGGCCATCTGCGGCATTTGCCAGAGCGATTTGTTGTGAGCCAACGCAGGCGGGTTGACCGTGACGTTGTGAAGGTCGAGGGTCATCGCCATTTTCGCTTCGGGGAAATAGAGTTTCACGTTGTGGGCCAGATGGGCTCCGTTCGGCATGGGCCGATAATCATCCAATCGGGCGCGGGCGAGAATGTCTCCTCCAGGAATCCGAATAAAGTGTTCCCGGATTTCTCCGCGTGCGAGATCGACCCGGACCACCTTTTCCAGATTCTGTCCGAGTGGCGACTTTCTCAGCGTCACAAGATCAACGATGCCAGAGTCGGGATGCGGGGTGCCCATCTGATATTCGTGCGGGTCCAGGGGGATCACCCCCAGGGCCTCCATGAGCCAATCCGGGTGAATGTGAACGGGCATCCGAATGTGCTGCAAAGCCAATGGAACGTCTTCATGGCGGACGGTCACCATCTCGGGGGCTTGGTTTTGCCAGAACCAGAACCGCTCGGGGTTGGACCCGATGTCGACTTCCTGCCCCCCTGTCATCGGGTTCGAGACCAGCATGCGGAAGTTTCGAGGAGCTTCGACAGCAATGGATGTCGGCAGGTAGGCGGGGACCCCAGTGATTCTCAAGCGGGCTTTGTTGGACTGCCAGGAGACGATTCCCGACTGGGAGGTCGTCCCCGTGATATTGCGGTTGAGGTGGGTGATCAGTTGCTCCTTATCCACGCTGGTGTCAAACACCATCTGTTGCGGGAACAACCGGCCTCTCATTGCACATCCGGTCTGGGCTGCCAACACGGCCACGATCAACAAGGCGCAGCGAGTGGTCATGCGGCCTCCCATCCGATGGTCAATTGGTGATTCAGGGCAGCCGTCAGCTCGGAGATCTCTTCTTGCGAGAGCTTCTGGTCGCGAACCTCGAAGGGGCCTTCTCCGCGGCTCCCGGAGAGTTGCAGGTACTCGACATCATCTAGCGTGGCCGAGCCGTCGAGCCGCAGCCGACGTCTCTGCAACAGAAAGAGGGCCAGTACGTAGAGGAGCCGCTCCTGTTGCTGATTGGGAGACTCCTGCAACTGCTCGAAGTATTGCATCAACGCTTCAGGGTCGACCGTCGCAGCGTCCTTTGCTTCGGGCAAGGGAACTTTGCACTTCCAAAACCCAATGGCTTCCTCGGGGAGGCCGTCCCAGCCCTCCTGGCTGAAGTCCTGACGCTGAAATTCCCCGTTCTTTTCGATGAGCACCGAATAGCACGTCGAGCCCGGCTCCAACGGTCGGCCCGTTTTCGCGCAGGTCTTGCTCATCGATCGAAATCGGTAGTCCAACATCGCGGGAATTCGTTCAGCAGCCCAACGAAAACAAGCGTCGGGAAGGATGGGGTTAGGATTCGGGAATTCGGCAACTTGAGAAAGGAGCGGGATCGTAGGCCGAATCGGCGATTTTGAACAAGAGCGATCTCGCAACAGCAAGATTTCCTGTTTCTCAGACGGGAGGAACCTTTCGATCAGCAGAGAATTACCGATCTTGGACTTGCTGAACCTATGGATTTGTTCGATAAAATCTATAAGAGAATCTGAGGATCGGTCTTCTTCTCAGAGTAGCAAAGACGATTTCATGGACATCCAAACAGGCGGGAAGCTGCTGCGGCTGATGCTGTTCCTGACAATGCTGTCAGGCACGGTGCCGTTCTCCGTCTTGAAAGCGTCCGAATCCGCGATGGAAGGGGAAACCACCTCGGAAATCGACGGGGAATTCGCCGTTTGCGTCACCGTTCAGCGGCGGCGATCCTGCTCCGAATCGCGGCAGTTGCTCGGGGCGGGCCCAGTTCCAAGTGGACCGGCGATTTCCTTCGCTGCTCACAATCGTGCCGTTCGGAACCTCACTCTGCTACAAGGGCACCGTCTCGCCAATGGCCTCAACGCCCCTCTTCTGACTTAGCGATCGCGGAAATTGCATCACCACCCCGCGTGGGTGGTCCGTCTTCTGTTCCGCCGCATTCGTCCGATTCCCCTTGGGGAATCCGTTTTGAGAGGGTTTCGCCATGCAAAAGCTGGTCGAAGGGATTCATGAGTTTCAAGACAGTATTTTTAGTACCCAGCAGGAGTTATTTGAACGACTGGCACAAGGCCAGCAACCGTTGGCCTTGTTCATCACATGTTCGGATTCGCGGATTTGCCCGAACATGATGACCCAGACGAAACCGGGGGAACTATTCATTCTGCGAACTGCCGGAAACATCGTTCCTCCGTTTGGTGCTGTTCATGGAGGAGAAGCGGCGACCATCGAGTACGCGGTGTCGGTCCTTCAGGTCCGCGATATCGTCCTCTGTGGGCATTCGCTTTGCGGAGCAATGGGCGCGCTGCTCAATCCGGAAAGTCTGGAGAAATTGCCGTCCGTCCGATCCTACTTACAGCATGCCGAATCGACCCGTCGGATTGTGGAAGAGAATTATCAGGAACTCACGGACCCGGACAAACGGCTCACGCTGACCATTGAAGAAAACGTCCTGGTGCAGCTCGAAAATCTCCGGACACACCCGAGCGTTGCCGCCGCGATTTCGCGAAAGCAACTCAATCTGCATGGCTGGGTCTACAAATTCGAGACGGGCGGAGTTTTCGCCTACTCCTCCCACTCTGGCCAATTTCAGCCGATTGAAGAGGTTTCCGGCCTGCCGCCAGAAGAGTTACACCTGCCGGCCCTGCCTGTCGCCTGACGGCTCCAAAGATTGTCCGCGAACAATCTTTGGAAGTGCCACTCGTCACCCTTCATTTGATCAAACACCGCCATGGCACGGAGCCCTCCGTTCTATGAGCGGTCGGCCTCCGCATGGGAGACCGATCATTTCTTGGGAGCATTCCCGATGCCATCCGCAAACAAGCACTCCGATGACAATCAGAATTCTGGCAAACTGGCCCATGTCCGACAGGACTTCATGGCATCCCTTGTCGTCTTTCTGGTCGCTCTTCCGTTGTGTATGGGAATTGCCATCGCCTCCGGCGTCCCCGTCAGCGCGGGATTGATCACGGGCATCGTCGCTGGAATTGTGGTAGGTGTCCTCGCGGGTTGTCCCCTGCAAGTGAGCGGCCCGGCTGCGGGGTTAACGGTCGTCGTCTACGAAGCGGTTTCGCGTCATGGCCTCGAAATGCTCGGGTTGATCGTGCTGATGGCCGGCCTCATGCAAATCATCGCCGGCACTCTGCGAATGGGACAGTGGTTCCGCGCCGTTTCTCCGGCTGTCGTCAACGGAATGCTCGCCGGTATCGGGGTTCTGATCTTCGCGAGCCAGTTTCACGTCATGCTGGATGACGTCCCGAAAGGCAGCGGGATCGAAAACCTCGTCACAATTCCGCAAGCGATTCAGAAAGCCGTTCGCTCCCCACAGATCCCCGAACGCGGGCGACGGCACCGGCATCGCGAAGCGTTGCTGCAACTCGGCGAATTACATCGGCAGCAGGAGGTGATTCACGAAAAACTCGCGGAGCGTCTGCCGAATCATCAGGAGCCGACCCCGGAACCTCCCGAGATTGAGACGGAAGACCTGATCACCCGCCAGGAGTCTCTGATTGCCGACACGCAGGCGTTTGTCCAAGGGAGCCTGTCGTTCTTTGAGGATCAACCGGAACGGAAAGCCACTCTTCAAGAGGCCGAGGAGATGGCTGTGCGCACGATGACGCTCAGTCTGAACTTGCTCCAATCATCGGACCCCAGCCGAGCGCTGCATCTTGAGGAAGAAGCCTCAGAGGCCCTGCTGGCGATCCAGGGAGTCTTCAAGAACCATGAATTGGCCGCGGCGGTTGGCATCATCACGATCCTCGCTCTGATTCTCTGGACGGCCTTCGCGAAGGGAAAAATCGGCATTATCCCCGGCCCGCTGGTGGCGGTCATCGTGGGAACGGTTGTCGCCACAATCTGGGAATTGCCAGTGCTATACGTCGAGATTCCCGACTCGATGACGGAAGAACTCCATCTGGTAACGCCAGCGGTGCTCGCGGACGCTCCCTGGGAGGCCCTGTTCGGGTCCGCCGTGCTGATGGCCATCATCGCCAGCGCGGAGACATTACTGTGTGCGAATGCCGTGGACCAGCTGCACACGGGAGCCCGGACCCGCTACGACAAAGAACTTTTCGCTCAGGGAGTCGGGAATGTGATCTGTGGGGTTCTCGGAGCCTTGCCAATGACCGGGGTGATTGTCCGCAGCAGCGCCAACATGCAAGCCGGCGGGAAAACACGGTTGTCCGCCATTCTACATGGCATCTGGCTGCTCGTCTTCGTGGTCTTTCTCGGGACGCTTCTGCGGATGATTCCCACGGCGGCCCTCGCGGCCATTCTCGTGTACACGGGATACAAGCTCTGCGACTGGCGGAAAGTCCGGACCCTGGCACATTATGGCTGGGGCGAAGTCGCGATCTACTTTGTAACGGTCATTGTGATTGTGGTCGAGGATTTGCTAACGGGCGTAGTGGTCGGCTTGCTGTTGGCCATCGGAAAGCTGGTTCACTCCGTGGCGCAATTGCATGTGACCGTGGATAAGTCGAAGGACGACGCCGTCTGGGTCCGGCTAAACGGGGCCGGCACCTTCGTGAGGCTTCCCAAATTGGCGTCGAAACTGGAGCAGATCCCCCCCGGTCGCAAGGTTCATTTCGATTTCAAGGAACTCTCGTACTTGGACCACGCTTGCCTGACGCTGCTCACATCCTGGGCGAACCAGCACGAAGCGACAGGCGGCGAAGTGATTGTCGACTGGGAGGACTTGCGAGAGTTCGTCCGTAGCGGCCACCATCTGCGGAAGGCGAGGACGGGCGCCGACGAAGCCCGCGCAGAATTGAATGAGGACGCCCGAGAAACGGCCGGAACTTCGTCCCGGTGATGGAACTCAACGATTTCTCTCGACAGTTTCGTCGTTTTGATGTACCCCGCCTACGTTGTCCCAACCTACGAGTTCGGAGACTCGATTCCTCACATATTCGTCTTCGCGTCCATCGCATCCCCCAGGACGGAGTTCAATGCGGCGTTCAGTTCCGTGTCGTGTTCGTGGGACTGGCAATAGATCCGGAAGATCAGAAAGCTGACGGGGATGGCTCGAAAGAGTTCGTCATCATGCAATTCCTGCACGCCGCTTCCGGGATCGAACAGGTAGTTTTGCCCTCCGGCGGGCAATCGGCCGCTGGGGCGGTGGTAATGCTTCGCGACATCGAGGTTCAGGGGAATCTCGCGAAGAGCTTTCGGGAGCCGCTCGCGGACGCGTCGAACGACGAGGTCGGGTTCGGAGAAGATGGTCATCCGTTCGCCGACCGCGTTGTGGAAATTGAGGGTCCGTTCGCAGGCCATCTTCCAGCCTGTCTGACGGTACAAGATCGCCCGCCAGCGTTCGCCTAAGTCTCGAAGCGTGGCATCGTCGGACTTGGCCCAGCGCTGAACGTCGACGAGAAACGAGGACTCCGTGAAATCGAGATAGGCGTCGAGGTTGTCGATCGGGTTGCCTTGAAACAGATGCGCCATCGTCTCGGCGAAGATCTCTTCGATCGCAATGTCGAGTGCCCGGACGGTGCGATGAAAGTAGACCATCCGAAACAGATTGGCGCGTGTCTCGATGAAATGAATCAACGACGGCAGTCCCCGGACGTGCATCGTCAGGCCGTCTTTCGAGAAGAAGCTGTAATGAATCAGCCGAGACAGATCAAAGGCCTTCGTGTTGAAGCCCGTCATGTAGGCATCGCGGAGGACGAAATCCATGTTGTCGACGGTGTAAATCCCGCTAAACAGAGACCGAAGCTTGCGAAGCCACTCTGGGTGGCCCGCTTCCCCTGAAGATCGAGGGCGGCGAATCAGCCAGGAGACCTGTTTGGGATCCAACTCTTCGAGCGGTTGCAACTTGCCACTGGGGTTTCGTCGAATTCCGCGAATTAAGTCGCCGAGTTCCCGTTCGATGATTGCCGCTCCAATGTCTTCGTGGGTGACATCGAACTGGGCAAGATAGTGGTCATCGAAGAAGTGGCCAAAGGGGCCGTGTCCCACGTCGTGCAGTAACCCCGCTAGCCGGACGAGGCTCTCGATGTATGCCTTCGAAGGGACATTCGGGCAGACATCGCAAAGCGAGTCGTACCATTCGTCGATGACCCGGGAGGCGACATGCATCACTCCCAAAATGTGCTGGAAGCGACGGTGCTCCGCCGAGGGAAAAACCCACCACGCGGTCTGCAACTGGTGAATATGACGCATCCGCTGGACCCAGGGATGGTCGATCAACTCCTGCTCGCTCGTCTCCTCGGTCGGCAATCCGGATCGAGACACAAACGGGATATACCCGTGAATCGGATCGTGAACCAGGCTTTCGGTGATGAAGTCACGAGCCATGGGAATAGATGAGAGAGGAGGGAGGAGAGATGAGAATAGGGGATAACACCGAACTTGAGGATGGCGAGATGGGAATGGAAACCATCATTATCGCATCATCCCTGGCCCCCGACCCCTGGCCCCTACTTCAATGGTGATCGTGCCCCGCGTCGGTGACGGGAGTTGGTTCTTCGAACTTGCAGAGAGAGCCGCAGCAGCCGGTGAGTTGGACGGACCCGCACAGAAAGGCGATCACCGTCAGAGCGGTGACGTAGACCGTTTTGCCGACCAGATTACTGACTTGAAGGCCGTAAAGACTGTGTGAACCGCTGGCGGGGATATCGATCATGGACCAGACCAGAATCGTCATAAACATCAGCAGGACAACACCGACATACCCCCCCTTCTCCAACACGGGGTAGAGCTTGGCCCAATTGACGGCCAACGCCCAGAAGGCAATCCACAGGAGCAACGGCGTCCAGGGCGCGATGGTCGCAACCAGCGCGACGACCACCCCCCAGAGGGCGATCAGAACATTCCAAAGGGAAATCAGCAGGTCCATATCCGTCTCCGCAAAGCTGTGCGAATCTTGTAGTTTGTCAGGCTGGTAGCTTGACGGATCCCCGGCCCGGGTTCAAGACTCGGCGCCGCCGCTTTCAAATCTGGAAATGGTCTGTCCTTCAGCGCCTTGACGTCCTGGAAAATGTCCGATGCCAACTCCACTTCATCGTATCCGCCTGAAAGGCCCCTGGGAGGCACTTGGCCCCGGAGCGGAGCATGACCAGTGGACACGCATCCACGTCCCCATTGCTTGGAGGGACTGTTTTGGAATGGTGCCAGGAACGGCACGCTTCCGTCGCAACTTTCATCAGCCAACTGGTATCGAGACGGGGGAGCGGGTCGGTATTCGACTCCCGATCGGGATTGGGACGGTTCAACAAGTCTCAGTTAATGGAACGGTCCTGACACCTTTCTCGGGCGACGAGACACTCTTGGACGCGACGCCCCACCTGGAGTCCTTCAACAGGCTGGAGTGCGAGATCCATTTCGATCCCGGTAACTCCCCCGAAATCCCGGGAGGACTCTGGGAGGCAGTCTGGATTGAGATCTTTTCGAATTCGGAATGAATCCCGTGTGAGTACGAATTCAAATCATGAAGTCAGTCTTCACGCCGAGGATGCGGTCGACGAGGTCCTGGGGGAGTTCAATGGACACGGAAGTCCCGTCATCGACGTCCGAGGGATTGATTCCGCAGTAGGAAGACCACGGCCCCAAGTGCCGCCAACGACCGGCTCGCTTGGGTTCTCCGGGCATCACAGGGGTCGTGCAGCGATTGCAGCCAATTGTCGAATATCCCTGAAAATGCAATGGGTTGACGATCACGGGGTTCTCCGCGATGTACGCTTCCAGTTGTTCATCAGTAAAGTTTGCCAGGGGATTGATGCGGACGCAGTTCATCTCCAGGTCGATCATTAGGATCGGGCAGTCCCCTCGACGGCCGCCATCGGCGCGGCGAAGACTGCCAATCAACGCATCGTAGTTTCCCTTCTCGCGAAGCAGCGGTTCGACCTTCCGCATGTGGCAGCACTGCTGCTGGCCTTCGACTGAGAGGTAGAGGACCCCGAGTTTTTCGGTCTGCTCGGTCATCGTCATTTCGGGGGCCAACGTGCGGACTTCGAGGCCATACTCCGAGGCAATCCGATCCCGGGTGTCGAGCGTTTCCTGAAACATCACCCCGGTGTCAACGAACAGAATGGGCACATTGAGTTTCAAGGTGGAAATCATATGGCAAACGATGCTGCCCGACTGCTGCATTGCGGAGATCGCTCCGAGCCTGTCGCCAAAGGTCTCAGCGGCCCAGCGGATCAAGTCCTGCGGCGTGCGTTCTTCGAAGGTTTTTCCGAGCCGATTGAGTTGGGCCTGGGTTAAGCGTGCCATTCTGGAATTCCGGTCTCATTTTTCGAGGGCTTCGGTCCGTCTACATGCGATCCCGGATGATAAGGAGAGACGGGAATCGCTCCAAGCGGAATAGCTCGAATTGCGCACCGGGTTCCAATAGAAACGCCTCCTTTGGTGAAGAAGTTGAGGGAAGCAACTCGACTTTTTCGCATCGGAGGCGTTGGATAGCCCGGACAGAGTGGACTCGGCAACGGAAACTGTTTGAAGTCGGACAGCACCAGGTGACGGTCACCATTGAAGGCCAGCAGTTCGTCTTGAGGGAGAGAACCTTCTAGCCGAGCAATCGCCAGTCGCGACCCACGCTCTGTAGAAGGTCGTAATCGTCTTGATAGTCATCACCGACGGCAGCGGATCGGATCCTCGTCGCGACCACTCGTCGGCCGTGACCGAAGGGGATTCCCATCAACAAGATCGACAACCGCCAAGCCGACGGGCCATGCGAAACACCGACCAGTTCACGAGTCAGCGCTTCCCAATCCACGGGACCGTGATACGATTCCATCCATGGCTCTCTTGGGGAGTCTTAATGCTGTTGCAGACATCAGTGTTCCCGAGAGTCGCGATTGACGGACCGGCCAATCTCCGATTGGAACGGAACAGGTCGAATTGACACTCAGCCCCAACGCAAGGCGACGGTTGTGCCTGCACTTCCTGCCTCCCTATTGTCCCCGTTACAACCGTATCGAACGCACTTGGCAAGACCTGCCGCCAACCTCACCCGCAACCAAACCGGCGCTGTTCTCACGATCCTTATGAAGCAGGTCGTGAGCGATCTGAAGAAACGGAACAAAACCAACGCACCTCCCCTTTGACACTCACAACGTCCATTATTTGCGATCGTTTATTCCGTGAAGGATGCCGACTACGTGTCAGTAAGGAGCAACAATGTGCCTCGCCGTCCCTGGAAAAGTGGTGGAATGGCTCGATCCGGATCCGCTCTTCGCGACTGCCGTCGTCGAGTTTGGGGGGATTCGCCGCACCGTCTCGCTGGCCTGCGTGCCCGAGAGCAGAATTGGGGATTATGTTCTCGTCCACGCCGGGGTTGCCATCTGCCAGGTGGATGAGGAGGAGGCCGCGCGAGTCCTCGCGACGCTGGAAGATCTCGAAGACCACTTGGGGGACGGCGATGAAGTACGTCGATGAATTCCGCGATGCCGCGAAGTGCCGACCGTTGATCGAGAAGATTCAACAGACGGTCACGACTCCACGCACGATCATGGAAGTCTGCGGCGGCCAGACACACGGCCTCCTCGCTCATGGCATCGACGAAGCTCTCCGAGACTGCGTGCGACTGCTCCACGGACCGGGATGTCCCGTCTGCGTCACGCCCGCCCAGATCATCGATCACGCAATCCAAATCGCCGCTCAACCCGATGTGATCATCACGAGCTTCGGTGACATGCTGCGAGTCCCGGGAAACGGCGAGAGCTTGCTGGAGTGCCGTGCGGCGGGCGGTGACGTGCGGATGGTCTATTCTCCGTTGGACGCCGTTCGACTCGCTCAGCAGGAGCCGGACCGGCAAGTGGTCTTTCTGGCCGTCGGTTTCGAAACAACACTCCCCGCCACGGCGCTTGCCGTTCGACAGGCGTCGCAACTCATGCTCACGAACTTCTCGCTGCTAGTGAGTCATGTCCGTGTTCAACCGGCGATGGAATTGATCATGCAGGAACCGGGCTGCCTTGTGGAAGGGTTTCTCGCCGCCGGCCATGTGTGTGCCGTCTCGGGGTATCAGAGTTACCGTCCATTCGTCGAGCGGTACCGCGTTCCGGTCGTTGTAACGGGCTTCGAACCGGCTGATCTGCTCACGGGCATTCTCGAATGTGTCGAGTTAATCGAACGGCAAACCCCCGATGTCGTCAATCGCTATGAACGGTCCGTTCGCGAATCTGGAAACTCGGCAGCAATGGCACTCGTTCGCGAAGTGTACGAGGAGTGCGACCAGGAATGGCGGGGGATCGGGACCATTGCTCAAGGCGGATATCAACTTCGCGAGGCTTACCGTGACCTGAATGCCAGCCTTCGGTTTCCAATTCAAGATCTCTCGCAGCAATTCTTTGACGTTGCCGCATCCCCCTGCCGGGCCGGGGATGTGTTGACGGGTCGCATTCGGCCCTCGGAATGTGAGCATTTCGGGACCACCTGCACGCCGCACAATCCGCTGGGAGCGCCGATGGTCTCCACCGAAGGAGCATGCGCCGCGTATTACCGATACGCCCCCCCGGTGTCCAAAACGGAGAGTCCGCTGCCATGATCGGCGACCAATGCCCCCTGCCAGGCTCCGGCGATGGGGACCGCATCCAGCTGGCCCATGGCGAAGGGGGCCGGCTCATGCGGAGCCTGTTGGGCGAGGTCATCATTCCGACTCTCGGGAATGATCTGCTCGCCCAAGCGCATGACGGTTGCGTTCTCCCCACGCTGAATGGCCCGGCCGTTTTCACCACCGACAGCTATGTCGTGACGCCGCTCCTTTTTCCGGGAGGAGACATCGGCAAGCTCGCGGTCTACGGCACGTCCAACGATCTCGCTGTCTCGGGGGCTCGGCCCCGTTGGCTCAGCCTGTCGCTGATTATTGAAGAAGGTCTCTCCCTGTCGTTCCTTCGGCGAATTCTGCAAAGCATCGCCGACGCCGCGCGAGAAGCAGACGTGCAAGTCGTGACCGGGGACACCAAAGTCGTCCCTCGCGGCGCCGCCGATGGGCTGTTCATCACCACCAGCGGAGTCGGGGAGCTGATGATGCCCGCGCCTTGGCCCGAGGGGATTCAGCCGGGTGATGCGATTCTCGTCACCGGCCCGATTGGTCGACATGGCATCGCCGTTCTCGCAGCCAGGGAACGGTTGGAGATGGACCCCGTTCCCACCAGTGACACGGGAGCGTTGTTCCCGGCTGTGGCAGCTTTGCACGAGGCGGGAGTCCCGATCCACGCTCTCCGCGACTGCACTCGCGGCGGACTGACGGCCGTTCTTCACGAATGGGCGCACGCTTCGCGGACGACGATGATCATCGAAGGGAGCCAGGTTCCCGTCCTCCCGGAAACACGTGGACTGTGTGAACTGCTGGGCCTGGATCCGTTTCACTGTGCGTGCGAAGGGACGATGGCCATCGCCCTTCCCGCCGATCATGTCAACCACGCCTTGCAAGTGCTCCAAAGCGTGAACATCTCCGCATCCGCCGTGCACATCGGCGAAGCGGTCCCCCGACAAATCTCCCCGGTTGCCGTCCGTCGCTCACTCGGACAACTGGTCGCCCTCGACGAACCTTGGGGAGCCCCGTTGCCGCGGATTTGTTGATTGTTTCGCCACGTAAGACTTCTCCAACAGGATGGAGTCCCACCAACGTAAAGAGATGGGAGCCCCCAAGCAAAGTGTATTCTTGGCGGAGGTATGAATGATGAGCCGGTCGACGAAGAATCAATGCGTTGGTGGCCAGCCACGGCACCAATGCGAGGCCCGACCGGGCCTCACGTTGATTGAGGTCGTCGTTGTGCTGATGATCTTTGGCGTTCTTGTCGTGCTGTTTCTGCCGGCTCTTGAGATGCCTCGGGGTGAGGCTCGGAGGACGCATTGCAAGAACAACCTCAAGCAGATTGGACTCGCACTGCACAACTATCACGACACCTATGGCGCGTTCCCGCCAGCCTATACCGTCAATGATTCGGGAGAGAAACTGCACAGTTGGCGGACGTTGATTCTCCCATTCCTGGAGCAGGAATCGCTCTATGATTCGATTGATCTCTCCAAACCCTGGAACGATCCCGTGAATCGGAAGGCGTATGAGACGACTGTCCCATCTTACTCCTGCCCTGGAAACGACCTTTCTCCGACGGCGACGACCTACCTGGGAATGGTGGGCGAAGAATGCCTGTTCCACCCGAAAGAACCCAGGCACCTTGTCGACATCACAGACGGCACCAACCAAACACTGATGGTGGTGGAAGCGCCCTTCAACTTCGCGGTCCACTGGATGGCCCCGGACGATATCGACAATCCGACGCAGCCTCCAATCGGAAAAGGGTCGATTGGGGTTCATGGAAATGTCGGGAACGTGACGTTCGCCGATGGCTCGGTCCGGTCCCTCGACATGGAAAACCTCAAACCCGAAACATGGCATGGCCTCGCCACCATCGCTGCTGGGGACGAACTGGACGCGGGAGACTTTTGAGGCAGAAACGGATTCCCACTCGGAATGTTCGCGAGACGGGAACGCAACGGTGATGACTTACGCAAGCCCGTAGCGCGCGAACGATCGAAAGGCCAACTCCATCGCGGAGATTGCTTCGGGGCTCGCGGTTTTCGCGGTATTCTTGTTCGTGTTTTCCCCGTTGTTCCAGACGCCGCTTGACGAGGAAAGGCCTCCTTTTCATGGCTTCTTTCCCTTTGCTTCGAGCAGACGCCGCACGCGGTCCTGTTCCTTTTTCAGAGCTTCTCCTGTGACAGGCAAGGGAACGAAGTTGGGATCTGCGGTCACTGACTCTTCATTGGGAATCTCCCGCCAGCGGAGATTGCGAAACCAAACATCCTGCCCGTGGTCCTGCAACCATAACTTGCCACCACGTGAATCGAGATCCGCACCACGGATCTTCAGTAGCTTGACCATTTCGGCCCACTTTGGGTCCGCGTAGTCAAAGGACAAAACGCGATCACCATTCACCCAGTGCTCGATGACCGTTCCTTTGCATTTGACCCGACCGCTGTTCCATTGGCCGAAGGGTTTGGTCGCGTCCTTCGAGGGGGCCATGCAGAAGAAAAGCGATCCCGCCGTCTGCCGAGGGTTTTCGCCGTAGGAGCTGTGAACGTTGTCCAAGATCTGATACTCATACTGGGCTGGCCGGTAATAGACACCGGAGTTGCATCCCTTGGCGACTTTCCATTCGAATCGCAACTCGAAGTCATCCGGTACGAGCGCCCTGGTGTAAGTGAGCGCCCCTCCTCCACGCACCCTGGCAAAGGCCCCGTGTTGAATCTCCCAATTTCCGTTGTGCTCCCAACCGGTAAACGATTTGCCATCGAATAGAGACACAAACCCTTGAGCCGCTTCCTCCGCCGAGAGATTCGCTGAGGCGGGAATCACTCCGCGAATCCAGTCACCGCGTGTGGTTGATGCGACAGGAACATTCAGGTGGTGTTCTTTGGCAAGTGTCGTCCAACGTTTCTTCAATTCGTCATCCAGGGGTTGGTCGAGCTTCGCAGCGTGCCCCGGGAACGCCTCGAAATACTGGCTCACGATCTGCTTGCCGCGTTGGCCCGGTTTCGCGGGGGCAGGTTCCAGTCCGTGTAGACCGCCGAGTCCGGCCCACCATTGGACGGCGGTGAAGTCAGGATGCCCCGGTGGGACGTCGCTGACGTGAATGGTCGCTCCGCCGTGAGCCCAGATCCGTTTCTGTAATGCTTTGACATTGACTTGCTGAACGGGAACGTTCGCGTCGAGAGCCATGTCGGCGGCATGTCCAGCGGCTCCGCCAAGCGACATCCAGATCGGTTCCAGACGGATCGCGCAAAAGCCGACGTGACTTGCACTGCACGCGGTCGGGACAAGTAAATTGTCCAGTTTCGCCGGTACGATGACACCATAGGGAATCTGATAAGGTGCAACGCCTTTATAGAACTCACCTGTGTGTCGGCCCCCGATCATCGGACCTTCGTGATCGGTGCCGTGGCAGTTGTGACTGTATTCGCCGACTGCGATCGAGTCCGGATGCAACCGGGATCGAGCATCGTTCGGAGCGTACTCGGTGTCGGCTTCGGTGTAGACACGTAAGCCGACCATTCGGCGGGCTTCGCGAACGTAGATCTGTGAGGGGATGTGATTCGTGTTCGTGAACTCATCGCGGCACAGCCCCCATGTGGCGGCTTCATTTCGAAACGCCTCAGGAAGTTCGGGGTCAGTCTGGACAAAATGCATCAATCCGAGTTGCCAGTCGAGGTGTTCCTGTTCGATGCGGCGGCGCGTGGCAAGATCGCCTTCGGGATAATCCTGATTGCGACCAGGCATGGAAAGGCGGACCAGCCCCTTGGAAACGTCATTGATATCACGTTTGCCGTTAGGGAGAGCAGGCAGGTGAGCTTTGAGCACAAACGGGCTCCCCGGGTATCCAAACGCCGAGCGAAATTTGTTCGCTTTGACCAATGGAACCAATTCCGCATAGTCCTCGCGATCGTAGTTGGCGGGAACCGGAACCGGGACACGGTTCTTTGGATCCTGCGTCATGCAGAGTCGAAAATTGTACCCCTGCACTTGAGTGTCGGCATGATCGGGCGCGAGCGATTCGCCGTATTCGGATCGTGCTTCTCGTCCCACGCGGTACGGTACGCCCGCCGCCGCGAGCAGATCGCCCTCATAGCTCGCGTCGATCACAATCCCCGGTGTGATCGCAACAGAGCCGCCGCCCGAGTCCGAGAATGTCAACGTAGTGATGGAGTGATCTTCAACAGAAACCCTGGCGAGACGATGTTCCGTCAGAATTCTGATCGCCGGTTTCTCGGAGAGCATCTGCCCAAAGACCAACAGGTTGACCGACGGTTCGCCATGCGTCCCTCGCCAGCAGTCCCGGACCTGTTCCGAGTCCTTGCCATAAGTCGTCTCATAGTGATTCAGTACGCGATGACTGAACTGGAGAAATGGTCCGTGGAGCGATTCGAAGCTGTGAAAGTCCGAGTGCGAAAGACCGTGCGTCATCATCCCGCCAATTCGGCTGGTTGGTTCGATCAGCAGCACGCTGCGCTCGCTTTCCGCAGCGGACAATGCGGCGGCAATTCCCGCGGGGGTCGCGCCGTAGATGACGACATCGGAGAAGAACGGCTCACCGGATTGCGCGAAGGTGGGCGCCGACGCGAGCAGAATGAGGAATACGACACCGAGACGGTTCTGATTCATTTTCACGGCTTTCTTCAGGGGAAACACCTTCCACATCGACAGTCACTAAGAACTGCGATTCAAACCTTGGTTGCGTTCGAGCGGCACCGTCGTTCGCCATGCGGCGTCATCCGGAATCGGCAAGTCTCTGGACTTGCCAACCTTGGATTCCTTGCCTGGCAAAGACTGTTTGCGCTCAATCGGAATGAGTCTGTCGAATTCCGGAAGTCGGCGACCTTCGATGGAAATCGTGACCAACGGTATCGGGGCCGCGCCTCTCATGCGAGTCTGCTTGGCTTCATTGAGTTGCTCGGGCTGGAACGGAATGTGTCTCCATGCATTCGAGAATCGTGTTCCAGAATTGGGGAAGCTCACACAGGCCGCTCTTGAGGTCGGATGGGTCCTCAAAAAGCGGAACACCACCGCAATTCCCAAGTCGCTGGTGCGTCTCGGTCAAGTAGGATCATCGGTGGAGCCTTCGCGCTCGACGAAAATCAAGGCTGGGACGATCTGCCGCTTGCCCGCCGTGTTCCCCTGCAGGGGAACGCGGCGGCTTGGTTTTCCAACGAAAACCAGGTTCAATTCCAGTCACCTGCAAGATACAAGGCTGGGTTCGCCCGAAAGGCGTAACCCCGCAATCCTCGCCCAACTCGTGCTGGGTTCCACTTCGCTCGCCCCAACCTACGGTCTTTGCAGAAGGCGACCATTTCTCGGGAGATCGCGGGGAAAAAGAAAGCGGCGACGAGTCGCCGAACTCCAAAGTGAGCGTCAGTAGCCCGTGGGAGTCGTCGCATTCGTGGCGATCGGATCCAATCCCAGACGGCGGCGGCACTCTCCGAGAATGTCGGCGGTGCGGCTGGCTCCGCAGCGGGTGACACCGAGTTCGCGAACAGCGAGGAGGCCATCGAAATCGCGAACACCACCGGCGGCCTTCACTTGAACGTGGTCAGCGGAGTATTTCCGCATCAGCTTGAGATCGTCGTGGGTCGCTCCGCCCGTTCCGTAACCAGTGGAGGTTTTGACCCAATCGGCGTTGAGTTCGCTACAAATCTCGCAGAGGCGAATCTTCTGGTCGTCGCTTAGATAGCAATTTTCGAAGATGACCTTCACCTTCTGTCCGCCGGAATGGGCGACATCGATCACCGCCTGAATGTCGCGGCGAACGTAGTCCCAGTCTCCACTGAGGACCTTGGAGATATTGACGACCATGTCGAATTCTTGACAGCCGTCGGCCAGTGCCCTCTCTGCTTCCGCTTGTTTGATGGCGATCGTGTGACCGCCATGAGGGAAGCCAATGGTTGTTGACGCCTGAACCGTACTCCCGGCGAGTCGTTCGGAGCAGCGCGGTAAGTAGTACGGCAGGATGCAAACGCTGGCGACATCGTACGCGAGTGCGAGATCGAGTCCCAGTTCCAGATCGACGACCGTCAGCGTGGGATTCAGCAAAGAGTGGTCGATCATCTTTGCCATGTCTGAGTAAGTCACATCCACGCGAATTCTCCAGGTTCAAAAAATGACACCGGGCTCCTGAGGAACCCGGTGAAAAGAAAACTCTGCCACTCGATACGTTGAAGGGTTTTCGTTAGTTCTTATCCACAAACAGATCAAGCCAACTGACAAATCCAATCAGCGTGAGCAGAAACAGAAGTCCGGCGACGGTCACCAATTCGACGACGCGAGCGGGAAGTTTCCTGCGAGTGATCCCTTCCCAGAGCAGCATCACCATGTGGCCGCCATCGAGAACAGGGATTGGCAGGAAGTTGATCACCGCCAGATTCACGCTGAT
>JAGQQQ010000099.1 GCA_020426125.1 Planctomycetaceae bacterium | reverse complement strand
TAACTCCTTCCATTGTTTCTGAGAAGTGAGTTCCTGGATCGGCTTCTCGAACTTTCTCAAGATCGGCATGTCCGCCTCCAGCACCAACGGGCTTTGATCACGCAGGTTGGAGACAGGCGTGCAGATCACTAAGGGGATCTTGTGTTGGCGACACAGGTTGATAATCCGTCGAATATTTGTGCGGAAGACGGAATCCGCTCTGGAAATCAAAGGGCTTCCCGCGGGGATCTGATACGAGGCGGGCAGCGTCTCAATAAGATCTGGTCCTCCCTTTGAGGAATTCGCGTCCCGTCCGGTAGAGATTCCGGAGAGGCAGCGGATCAACCGGGATTTCCCGAGTGCGATTCCAAGCGGAGACAATGGGGCGTTTGTGGCGACGCCACCGACTCCATAGAACTCATTGTGACCACTATATAGAACGAGAATGTCGGGTTTGACCGAAAAGGCCTGGGAGGTCAAATCAACGATCGGCGTGCTGGCCAGTCCAATGATCCCGGCGTTCCGCACTTCGACTTCACGGTCCGGAAGTTGTTTCTTCAAGATCAAACTCAAATGCCTGGGAAATGCCAGCTCCGACGGATGAGGATATCCCTGAACAGATGACGCTCCCAAGACCAAAACACGTAGGGTCTGGTCCGATTTCCTTCGAGGAAATCCCATTGGCTCAGGCCCAGCCAAATCAATTGCGCAGTAGAGACGGTCGACACTGGGATTCAAATAGGCTGTCTGGTTTGTTTGGTCGCGTTCGGAATCCATCACAAGTGCGGGCGGAATTCCGTACCCTTGCCACCGCAACATGGCTTCCGCCGAGAAAATACAAACAACCGGAAAAACCACACAAACGGTACGAAACAACCAAACCCGATTGAATTGGTTTCGACGCGCCTTCTTAGGAGATGAAGTCTCAGACATTCGAGAACGGCCCTTTCGTTGAGCTGACTCAACAATTCGATCATTTAGTAAGGCGAGTAGTCTACCACGACTACTAAACCAGAGTTAGTCAATGCGCCAACACGACAGAGGGGATATCGACCGACAACGCCTGTACATCCGTTGCAAACAATCGTCGGCGCACCTTTGACTAACGCGCCCTGTGTCCCTTCCTGACATCGGCCAAAGGACGCATGAACCGAATTCCTGGATACGGAATCCGCCGTGGCACTCTTTCAGTCAAAACCCGAAATGGGAAGAGTTCTTATTCAATCGCGATTCCGTCTCTGAGGCGGCTGGGGTTGGTTCTCCAACGACTGTGCCGCGAGGTCGGTGAACTCCTTGAGTTTTTCCTGCCACAGTGACTTGAGATCAGACACCGTTTCAGGGTGTTCGCTCACGAGGTCGTGCGACTCGATTCGATCCTGGCTCAGATCGTACAGTTCCCAGGGATCATCTTTGGCGGCGACCAGTTTCCAGTCCCCTTGGCGAATCGCTTTGTTGCCTTCGTGAAGCCACCACAAGCAGTCCCGGTCGACAATGACATCGTCGTGAAAGGCAGGCTTCAGGCTTTTGCCAGGGAACGCGGGAAACGTTGTCTCCTTCCACCTGTCAGGCCGTTGAGATCCTGTGACATCCAGCAGTGTTGGCACGATGTCGATGACATGTCCGGGCGTGCGACGAAGCTCGTTTCTCGCGGAGATTCCTGTGGGCCAGGAGACGATCAACGGCGTGGCGATCCCCCCTTCGTGAACCCAGGTCTTGTGCCTGCGAAAGGGCGTATTCGCGGCGCTGGAAAATCCCGGCCCCAGACACAAATGCGTGTCCGCGGAACCGGGTTCCGCCTTAGGATCGTGTCCATCTCCGCGAACCATGATCTCGGCACTCGCCCCGTTGTCCGACAAAAACAGGATCAGAGTGTTGTCGAGCTCTCCCATCTCTTCGAGTTGATGAAGAACCCGACCGAGTTCCCGGTCCATGCGGTCGACCATCGCGGCGTGGATCGCCATCTTCATGGACTGAAATTGCTGTTGCAAATCTGTGAGTTCCTCCCAGGGAAGAGGACGATTGATCTCTCCGGGGCCGAGCAACTCCAGCGCCTCAGGGAAGTGATAGGGGGGGCCCACTTCGCGTTCGAGTCCCGACAGCGAACCAATATAGATGTCCTCTTTCGCGAGGCGGGCGAGCCTTTCCTGTCGTAGGGCGTCCCAGCCTTCGATGTATCGATCGCGATAGCGTGCTATGTCTTCGGGCAAGGCGTGGAGCGGAAAGTGAGGGGCGGTGAAGGCTAAGTAGAAGAAGAAGGGAGTCTTTTCATGGTCTCGCCGATGGTCCTGGAGATAATCAACCGCGTGATCGGCGATGGCGATTGTTCCATAGAAATCGGTCCCGCGAGGAACGGGACCCAACTTGACGTCATCCTCAAAGTGAACTTGAGGACTGAAGAATCGCCCCTGGTCTTTCAGAATGTAAGATCGGTCGAACCCGCCTTCGATTGCGCCGCCGTCGAGATGCCACTTCCCGGAATGGTAACACCGGTAGCCGACCGGTTTGAGATAATCGGGCAAGAGTCGCGCCCATTCCTGGCGGGCTCCGCGACCTCCCCCTCCCAGTCCGGGGATCTCATCTCGATGCACCTGCTGGGCGTAGTAGCCGGTCATCAACGCAGCTCGTGTCGGCCAGCAGCGAGCGGTGTTGTAAAACTGGATGAACCGGAGACCATTGCGTGCAAGTCGGTCCAGGTTCGGAGTCGCGATCTCTCCACCGTAACACCCGATGTCGGAGAATCCAAGGTCGTCCGCCATCACCAGCAGAATATTCGGATGGGGCGCCGCGAAACACCAAGACGCCAGCACGATCCAGGCAAGACAAAACTTTCCGCAGCAGGCCATCGGCACTCTCCGTGACACGATTGTATTTGGATTGACGGTTGTCGAACTCGATGCAATCCCTGATCGTAAAAGAATTGGAATCCGGTTTCGACCAGTCGCTTGAGGGGATCGCCCCCTTTCGAAGACTCCCCGGGTTTCACGACGAAGAGGACGGTGATTCGGTGACTTCCGGGGAAATACTCATTCCGATTGTTCTCGTGGCCCATGTACTCATCTGGTGGGGGGCGGTGGAATGGTTCCTCGGCAAGTCCCGATGGTGGCATTGGGTTCCCGTGGCCGTGATGGCGTTTGCGGTCCCGATCGTGATCGCGGACGTTGCCTTCGCCTGGAAACGGGAATGGGGCCCCGCTCTTCTCGCGATCTGGGAAATCGTGGGACTTCTCGGTGCGATTGCTCGATTCCGATACGGAGTTCGCATACAGAAATCCGGTTGAGTGGAAACGAACTCGCATCTTCCGCGTGGGTCTGAAATAATATCTTTTCCTTCCTCCAGACCAGCCGGGAACCCGCCCCATGCCGGATGCGATTCAATTCCAGAATGAAAATCAATCCAACGCCACTCGCGAACTGCTTCACACCACGGAGCCGCATTCGCTGAGAACGTTCACGCCGAGCCAGGCGGTGTTCCGCCGCTCGGCGGGAGTTTATCACTGGACCCCGGAGTTCCGTCGCCTGTACGACTACAGTTCCGGCGTGTTGGTCGCGAATCTCGGACACAATCCTCAGCGGTGGCTTCAACGTCTGTTCGAGTATATGGCGTGGGGGCAGGATCTTTTCTCCGGACAAACGGAATGGGAAGGCGTCCCCACGGGCTATTACCCCGCCGTCACACTCACCGCCTACAATGCGATGACGGAGTTAGAAGGCCAGGCCTCGCAGCGACTGGTCGAGAGCCTCCAGAAAACGGACCACGGAAAACACCTCCGGAAGGTCGCTTGGTCCGCCTCCGGTTCGGAAGCCGTCCAAAAGGCGCTCTGGGCCTGCCTCGGTCGCGATCCTCAGCGAGACATTATCCTCGCCACGCGATACGGCTTCCACGGCAAAAAAGGTCTCGCCGGTGCCGTGACCGGCAGCGAAAAGGACAAGAATCGCGACCCTCGCGTGAAGTTCATCGCCTTTCCCATGGAAGAATGTGATGACCTCGACTCTCCCAGTCGGGAGTACGATCCGTCCGTCTATCAGCAGGAACTGGACCAACTCTGGCAGGAATACGGTAACCGGATCACCTGTGTGATCACTGAACCGTATCTCGGCGGCGGCGGCAGCTACCATCCGCCGAAGGAGTACCATCAGCAACTGGAGCGCTGGTGCCGCGAACATGATGTCTTGTTGATCTTCGACGAGGTGCAAGCCAACTTTGGCCGAACCGGCGAGATGTACGCCTTCGAGGCCTACGGCATCACCCCCGACTTCGTCTGCCTGGGCAAAGGTTTAGGCAACGGCGTTCCTGTCAGCGCGGCGGTCGGACGGGCGGACATCCTGGAGAAAATGGGATACGGCGAAACTTCCGATACCTGGAGCGCGAACCCGCTGTCGTGTGCGTCTGTTCTCGCCACACTGGACGAGTTCCAACAGATCGACGTTCTCGGCAACACGCACAAGCTCAACGAACTGTTCGTCTCGAAACTCTCTGCCCTGAAGGAAACCGGCGTGATCTCCAAGGTGCGTGGAGAAGGCATGGTCTTCGGCATCGAGTGTGCCGGAATTGGCGACCACTCCCCGGGAGATGTCGCGAATGCCGTCGTCCGGGAATGCTATCTCGGCGAACCTGACGGAGACGGCATCCACCTCCTCGGAGCGCTCGCGACCAAAGTTCTCCGAGTCAGCCCCCCCATGACGATGACCATGGACGAAGCGGAAGCGTCACTCGGTTTACTTCACCGATTGATCCAAAGAACTGCGGAAAATCTCGGAGCCGTGCCTGCGGGATCCGTATAATGGCTTGACTGCTTATTGATTCATTGAGCCCCCGGTGATTCACCGGGTGTGAAAGTGTGTCACGCTTGAAATGAGGACAAATGGAATGCCTCACCGAAAGAAGTTCCCGTCGCTCGTATTGGCCGTCCTTGTCGGGATGCTTTTGCCGACGCATCGCGCCGTCGCGCAAGATCAGGCTCAGGTCGACCGTTGTGTCACTCGTGCCCTCGACTATCTGGCGCGGGAACAGAAACGCCAAGGGTTCTGGGAAGCGCGCGAAGGACAATACCGTGTCGCGATGACTGCCCTTTCTGCGATGGCCCTGCTCTCGGAAGGATCGACCCCGACACGGGGAAAGTACGCGAAGGAATTGAGCCGAGCGGTTGATTATCTCCTCGAAACGGCTCAGCCCAACGGCCTCATCGGCTACCCCAACGATTACCACTACACCTACGGACATGGCTTCTCGATGCTGTTCCTGTCCCAAGTCTTTGGGGAGGAGGGGGACATGCAGCGTCGGCAACGCATCGAACGGACATTACAGAAGGCTGTCCAGTTCAGCATCGAGGCCCAGACGAGCAAAGGAGGCTGGGGATACGTCTCCGCTCGGGACGGGAACGACTTCGACGAAGGCTCCACCTGTGTCACTCAGGTCCAGGGGCTGCGAGCCTGCCGTAATGCCGGAATTGTCGTGGCCCGCGAAGTGATCGACCGGGCGAAGTCCTACATTCATCAATGTATGGTCGACGACGGCACGACCAGCACGGGGGGAATTCAATACAGTATCCGGGGCGGTGGAGCCCGCGCCCCGATTACGGCGGCCGCCGTCGCCAGCATGTATAGCGCAGGCGACTATGGCGAATCCGACGACGTCAAGAAGATGTTGAAGTTCTGCGAGATCAACATCTGGCCGCAGGGGGGAGCCGTGAAGAACAACGGGTTTGGCCACTGGCACTATCTCCATTACTACTTCGCTCAAGTCATGTTTCGCGACGAAGAGCAATGGCCCAAGTACCGTGATGAACTCCAACAGGTCCTCGTCTCTACCCAGACCGCCGATGGGTCCTGGCAGGACAGTACCTACGGCAATGTCTACGTCACCGCGATTAATGCCACCGTCCTGCAACTCGAAAACGGTTATCTGCCGATTTATCAACGGTAAAACAGTGAGTTGGAGCCAGAGCCGCTCATCAAGCCGATCCCAATCCGCGTCCTATGCGAACGGTCGGTTCCATTCTGGTCCGCCGATAGGATCAGAGAATGCTGGTTGGAGTCGAGATTGTGGTCCCCCAGGACGACAAACACTTGAAGCTCCGTCAAAACCTATAGTGAAAATGGATGAAATGTAGGGTTTCGAGGGTTTCAGAGATCGGCAAAATCCGCCGGAGAGGTTTTGACGCAGTCTCTCACGATCTATTCCCTTTTGCCGTTGGTCGCCATCGATATTCGTGTTGGTTGACCCCGCGTCCTTTGGCCGTAGTTCACGAATGCGTTCGGATTGGAACAGATGCCGTTTGACCTCAATGTCTTTTGCCGAGTGCTCTGGCTCGGAACTTTGGGAGGGGAGCGGTTTCACTGGAAACGCGCGTTCGCGACGATTGTCGGCTGTGGAATCGTTGCGGCGCTGGCCCTGGCCAGGACGATCGGATGGGGGATGGACCTGCTCATCTTTCCTCGGCTTAAGAAACAAAAGGTGGAATCGCCAATTTTTATAATTGGTACTCCGAGAAGCGGAACCACACTTCTGCACCGCCTCATCTCGGAATGCCACCCCAACGCAGTCACAACCCCGCTTTGGCAGACACTCTTTCCGTCGTTGACTCAACAGCGAATCATTCGAGGTGTGGACACCTTCGATCGCGTTTGTCTAAAAGGGTGGTTTCGCCGATACCTCGTGAAGTTTGAGAACGCCCTGTTTCGTGGTTGGGAGGGAATTCACTCGACCGGATTCGAAGCCATCGAAGAATGTGAGGCGGTCTGGCTTCTGGCAATGTCTTCACCGGCGATCTACCTACTGGTCCCATATATCGACAAGTTGCCGGAAATCCAGTTTTTGGATCATGAAAGTGGGCGGAGGAAACAGACTCTCACGAAATACTATCGGGGATTTCTCCAGCGTCAGATGTATGGGACAAGAAGGGGCCAATTTTACTTGGGAAAGAATGTGTTCTTTCTGGGGAGGCTCGCAGCTTTAATGGAAGAGTTTCCCGACGCAAGGTTTGTTCATGTCGTTCGCGATCCCGCGCAGTCCATTCCCTCTTCGGTCAGCATGTTCACGAAGCCCTGGAACATTCACTCCCCGGACCTTGTTCACGACAAAAAACACTATCGGCAGATGGCGGAGATTTTTTGTCACGACGATCGCCATCTCGTTGATATTTATGACCAGTTTCCGGGGCGGATCTTGACGGTTCAATACCACGACTTGATCCAATCTCCTCGCGATGTCGTCTGCGACATATCTGAGAAACTGGGGATTGGCATCAGTCCCGATTCGATACCAAGTCTCGAACGACAGGACAAAGAACAGCAACATTACACGAGTAAGCATCGCTATTCGCTCGAAGAATTCGGGCTCGATTCGGACTGGTTGGATCAACAGGTCGCGGAGTTTCGTCGTCGATTCAATCTCCAAGGCTAAAGTCTTCAGGCGCCTTCAGCCTCGATCCCATGCTCGGATAAGCCACCCGAGGACATCTTTCGTCATGCGAAATGCCCCCCTGTGAATGGGTTCTTCTGTAGCGGAACGGTCGAAACCCGTTGCGGGTCAACTCCCTTCCAGAACTCGCGTCAGACTTTGACTTGGTCAACCATAAGAATCTGCGTGGATTTCTGTTCCATGATGATCGACAATTCCAAGGGAGGATCGAGGCGCGATCCCCCAATGTGGAATTTTTTGTAGAAACTGACATGGGAATGTTGCGTACGTTTTGGCGAATCTTGGTATTCCTTTTGTTCTCGTCGACGGTTGCGCGGTCGCAGGAGGAAAGTGATCGGACCGCGTGGAAACACGACGGCTTCGTCCAGCAGCGGTTCGTGATTCAGGGGACCGGGGATCGCAACAATCCGTTGAGGAAGAAACTGGAGCCCCCGCTCTCTGGGGATGAGGTTTTTGTCCGGTATCGGTTGCGGTACGACGCAAGCACGGTCGACCTGCCGGGAGATGCGGACGGAGAGTTCTTTGTCTGCTGGCTCGATGAGACAGAAGGCAACACCACCAGCACGCACAGCGGAGGGATCCCCAACATTGGGCTGCATGTCTCGCAGGCACAGAACCATTTTATGGTTCGCCTTAACAGCGGGACCGAACGATACGGCCCCCCGCTGGAAGGAGATCGCGACTATCTCATCGTCGCCCGGCTCTGGAAGTCCTCCCCAGGAGAGAAGCAGCCGTTTGACCAACTTGACCTCTGGGTGGATCCCCAGGCAGACCAGGAAAATTCCCCGCAAGCGTCGATCGCCCATCGGACATCACTTGCCGAAGTCCGCTGGATGGGATTTTCCACCGGTCGGAAGACGGAGTTCGACGATCGAATCGAAGTCTGGGATATCGACATCGCGACCTCCTGGCGAAAGGTGCTGGGACTGACGGAAGATCTCTCGCCGGGGATGACAAACATTCCCGAACCTCCGGTGCGGACGGTCGCCTTCGATGACGTCTTGCCCATTTTGGAGTCCCATTGTTTTGACTGTCACTCTGGACCCGATGCCGAGGAGGGGGTTCGACTCGATGTTCTCGATGAAGTCCTGAACCAAACGGCTCCCCGCAGCGCAGACGAAAGCCGCTTATTCCAACTCGCTTCCAATGGGGAGATGCCCCCCGATGGCCCGTACTTGACCGACGAGGAACTTCAGACACTCCATGCTTGGATCGACGAAGGATTGGTCTGGGACGAATCAAAGCTCCCCACGCCCGTTCCGGAAACTGACCATTGGGCTTTTCAGCCCATTCGTGATGTTCCGATTCCCGACGTGATGAACAAGGAATGGGTTCGCACTCCCGTTGACAACTTCATCGCTCGCCGTCACGAGGAACAGGGGATTACTCCCGCCCCGGAAGCCGGTCCCGCGACACTCCGCAGGCGGCTTTCCCTCGATCTGCATGGACTTCCCGTTTCGGGTGAACTTGACAATAGCCACGTTGACACGGCCACCATTGACCAGATGCTTAGCGATCCGGCCTACGGCGAACGTTGGGGACGACACTGGCTCGACGTGGCCCGCTGGGCGGAGAGCAACGGACACCAGCACAACCGCGACCGTCCCCACGCGTGGCGATACCGGGACTGGGTGGTGGACGCCTTTGCTTCGAACATGCCGTATGACAAGTTTGTTCTTAAACAACTGGCCGGAGATGAACTGGCCCCAGTCACCGAAGATCAACTGATCGCGACCGGGTTCCTCGCGGCAGCTCGATACAGCGGCAATGAACTCGACAAGGAGATTCAGCGCAACGACATTCTCGTCGACATCGTCAACACCACGTCTTCGGCCTTTCTCGGTTTGACCATGGAATGTGCCCAGTGCCACACGCATAAGTTTGATCCTGTTTCGATTCGGGATTACTACCGTTTTCAGGCGTTCTTCGCGAAGGGACAGCCGGGGAACCTGTTGCTCTCTCCGCAAGGATCGGAGGCGGGGCAACTCGTCACTGAACGCTGGCAAATTTTTGATGCCGTCCATAACCGGATGGTCAACATCAAACGCAAACAAGGCCATCCCGAACCGATCTACATCATCCCTAAAAGCGTCATTGGCGGGATGCGTGCCGAAGAGAAGGCCCGCTTCAACGCCCTCGACAAACAGATTGCCGGCCTTCCCCAGACGTGGGGATTCTACTCCCCGGCCACCGGAGCCCCGGGCATTCTCACGATGCCGCATGAGATGCGATGGCCTCTCCCTCGCGACCTGGACTCTCTGAGGCAACGGACAACCTCGCTCCTGATTCGCGGGGATGTCATGTCACGCGGTCCCGAGGTCGACCCCGGTTGGCCTCTCGTCTTCGGAGCGAGTCCCGAGCAGATGGACAAACCCCGGACCGCCCTCGCGAACTGGATGACCAGTCGCGACAATCCCCTCACCGCCCGGGTCTGGGTGAACCGAATTTGGCAATGGCACTTTGGCCGCGGATTGGTGGTGTCGAGCAACGATTTTGGAACGCAGGGGACCGCTCCGAGTCATCCCGATCTGCTCGACTATCTCGCTGGCGAACTGCTCAAATCCGATTGGGACACTCGCCACATTCATCAACTGATTGTGAACTCCGCGACCTACCGGCAATCGAGTCAGTTCTCAGAAGAGAACGCTGACCGGGATCCCGACAATCTGACATATTGGCGATGGCATCCCCGCCGCCTCGAAGCGGAGGCGATTCGCGACAGCATCCTCGCCGTGTCCGGGGAACTCGACCGCACAGTCGGCGGATCGAGTGTTCCCGAGGGATCTCCCCGTCGAAGTTTGTACCTGAACCAGAAACGAGACAACCTCCCCGACCAGCAGATGCTCTTTGACAGTGCCAATGGCATCGTCAGTTGTTCTCGACGTCGCGTTTCCACCACGGCGTTGCAACCGTTGTGGCTGCTCAACAGCGAGTTCGTCACACAGGCGGCGGAGAAGTTCGCGAAGCGAGCAGGCACCGTCGAGCACGCCATCGAACTCGCCTACGGCCGCCCCCCCGAACCCGAGGAATTGGCGATCCTCGAACAACTCGAACAAAAACACGGCCTCGCCAGCGTCTGCCTCGCAATCCTGAACTCGAACGAGTTTTTGTATGTGCCGTAGTGGCCAAGAATCCGCATCCACTGGCGGATAAGCCGCCAGCGACACCCGGCCAATGTCGGTTTCGTTCGTGAGGAATCATCATGTGTGGTCCGCGTTGGCAGAAGCGTCAATGGAGGGCTTGCATTTGTTGTCGAATTGAAGAGGTACGCACGAGAACGATCATGAGTCCCTGAGAGACTTTTCCAGCCGCAACTGGTAGGCCTACTGCATCGCTTCAATCGTGGCAGCCGAGAGCGCCCCTCGATACAGCCGGAGATCCCTCATCTGCCCATTGAAGTAGTCACGCGGCCCGGAGCCCAACAACAATGGCTGGGCATTCGAGACGTCCAGGCCCGCCGCAAACGGCTGCGATTTGCCTGTCAACCGACCGTCGACATACAGCTTCAGCTGGCCAGTCTCTCGTACCGCCACCAAATGGTGCCACCCTGGCGAGAGGGACGAATCGTGCGTCGCGACATGGCCGATTTCGACCGAATGGACACGACCGGCAGGTAGTGTCCCAGCGAAGAGGCGACCTTTGTAAACGGCCATGGACCAGACGCGGCGGTACTTGACATCTGGCGTCATGTCCAACCGGGCGATCTGCGACCAGGTTTTCCCGCCATCGAAACGGTAGACGGCCCCCGTTGGCAGAGATCCGCCATACATCTGGCCGTTGTAGACCATCAACGGCATGCTCTCCCGTTCCTCGCCCAAATGGCCAACATGAGTCCACTGACCGGTCCCCTCTTGCACGCCTTCGAAGCGGTAGACGGCCGCATTGGGCCACTCGCTGACGTATAATTGGCCACGGGACACGGCAAAGCCGTAGGTTTGCGTGGCTTTGGGGAGGACACCGAGATGCTCCCATGATTGGCCATCGAAGCGATAGATGGCCCCCTCGTCGTAACCGGTGGCATAGATGTGTCCGTTATAGACTCCCAGTGCCTCGACCCGCTTTCCGTCCGGAGTCCCACAGGAGGTCCACTTGGCCCCCCCTTCATAACGGTAGAAACCGGCGGGAGCGTACATCGACGAGGCGTACAGCTTCCCTTGGAAAACTGTCAACCCGTTAATGGCCTCCGTCTCGGGCAGTTGACCGCAATCGATCCATGTGTCGGGAGCTTGCCAGCGGTAGACGCGGCCGCCCAAGTTGGGATTGTCGGACTCGGCCAAGGCCGAGCCGGCTAACCGGTATCGGCTGACAGCGGCGAACAACTCGCCGTTGTAGACCGCCAAAGACGAAACACTGTTGCAGCGATCCGGCGCCCCGAGATCGTGCCACGCGCTGCCATCGAAGCGGAACACGCGGCCAGCCTGCTCGACGCCTGCCTCGCAGGTGCCGGCAAACAGACTTCCATCGTGTACCGCCAGTGAATAGATCAAGACAGCATTTCCCAGACGTCCATGATCGACCCATTTTCCAGGCTCGCTCCCGTCATCAATACCAAACTCGACGGTGGCAAACTGTGCCTGGCTGGAGGTCACACCGTGTGCCGAGTGCAAGCCCCACTGAATTCCTCGCCGTGTTTTCGGGTCGTACTGGCTGAGGATGTCCCCGGGCACGTCATCGGTTGTCGGCTTCACAAAAACGCGAACCGATGCCGTCAAGTCCCCATCTAACGGGAGAAGCCCTGTCGGCAGGCCAATCCAGGAAGATTTGCCGTTGAATTGCGCTGCGCGGTTGCCATCGGTCGCGGTGACGAACTTCACATCGTGGTTTGAGCCATCGTGTCCGTGGCCGGAATGATCCTGAACATCGTCGGCCAGAGGAAAGTGGGCGATCAACTTGGGCTCCGCAGCGGAGACCAAAACCGGCGACAGCCCGTTGACCGCTATCAGGGCAAGACGGAGGAATAACAGGGGAAAGTGTTTCATGCGTCGGACCTGCCGCAGTGGGATGTCACAGAGGCTTTTCGCCGCTACAACCGGCGGCTCGATCGTACCTCTGGGAACTCCATCGTTCAACCGGCCGTGAATTGTTCGGGCTAGTGACGAGGCTGAGTATCAGAGCGGCTGGGCAAAGAGCAACCGGTAGGCGGGGTGGCATCGCCAGGGGGGAGAAGAAAGATCAGTGTGTCATGCCCACGTCGTGAAGCAACGAAGGAATGCGGATGAAACATTCGGCATGCT